>JALVDG010000261.1 GCA_027009095.1 Thiotrichaceae bacterium | reverse complement strand
GTACTAGGTACGAAGAAAGCAATACAACTTACATAAATATTTTGAATTGGTTGATGCACTAATTATACTAGTCAGCTTGATTCCTTAAAAAAGCAGGGATATCAAGATAACTTCCGTCACCTGAAGTTGTTGAAGAGTTTCTATCACCATAAGCTGGTGTGCGACCATCACCCACTGCAACCTTCTCTATTTCTACTGGACGTAGATTACTTGTTGGCGCCCTTTCTTCTGGGGATGGAACTGCTTTTAGCTCTGTACTTAAACGATCCAAACCCGTAGCTACTAGCGTGACTCGAATCTCATCGCTCATATCAGAGTCAATAACCGTACCGACCACAACCGTTGCTTCATCTGAGGCAAATTCACGGATTGCACTACCCACTTCTTCAAATTCATGGATACCCATATCTAGACCAGCGGTAATATTAACAAGAATACCTTGAGCACCCTTCAAATTAACATCGTCTAATAATGGACTTGAGATAGCTGCTTGTGCGGCTTTGGTTGCTCTTTCATCGCCACTTGCAGCACCAGTTCCCATCATAGACACCCCCATTTCACTCATTACCGTGCGAACATCTGCGAAGTCAACATTAATTAAACCAGGGTTTGTGATTAGTTCTGAGATTCCTTGTACAGCGCCTAACAGAACATCATTGGCTGCTTTAAAAGCATCTAGCAAGGTGACGTTTTTTCCTAATGCGGTCAATAGCTTTGCATTGGGAATAGTAATTAATGAATCAACACTTTCTGCTAGCTCAGCTATACCTGCATCTGCTGCTGCCATTCGCTTTGTGCCTTCAAAAGGAAATGGCTTGGTGACGACGGCAACGGTTAAAATACCCAGTTCTTTTGCCATTTCCGCAACAACAGGAGCTGCACCAGTACCTGTACCACCACCCATTCCAGCGGTGATAAATAGCATGTCTGTACCAGAAATTAGTTCTTTGATGCGCTCTCTGTCTTCTAAAGCTGCTTCACGACCTATTGCTGGGTTTGCACCTGCACCTAAACCTTTGGTTAATGCATTACCTAACTGAAGCAAGGTATCAACACCAGATCCTTCTAGTGCCTGTGCATCTGTATTTGCACAAATAAATTCAACACCTTCAATACCGCTTTCCACCATGTTCTGCACAGCATTACCACCACCACCGCCAACACCGATAACTTTAATTATCGCGCTCTTTGCCTCTGTATCCATTAGTTCAAACATGCCTTTTCTCCTGATGTAATCATCATCTTCAATATAATGTACATGACCAAAATACTTAACCACTCTTTATCTTGGTCTGCATTGCTAGCTACGGGGGTAGCAAGCCCTTTTTTTATTGTTTAAGAGATTATTAATAAAAAACCTCTGTATTTAAGAGTTCGTTATATTATAAGAACCTATAAATTCCCATTAAACCAACTCTTCATCCTCTCCCAAATACTTTCACTCGTTACTGTCTCATAGGAGCCACCGCCTCCTTGTGCTTGCTGAGCAGCACCGTACAGTAATAAACCTACGCCTGTTGAATGAATAGGATTTGTTACCTCTCCTTTCAAACCACCGACATTACGTGGCATACCAATACGCACAGGCATATGAAAAATTTCTTCTGCCAACTCAACTGCACCTGTAATTTTTGATGAACCACCTGTAAGCACAATACCTGCTCCAATTCGTTCTTCAAATCCACTACGTCTAATTTCTGCAAGTATTAATGAAAACAGTTCTTCGTATCTTGGTTCTATAACCGATGCCAAAGTCTGAGCAGATAACCCCCGCGCTTCACGCTCTCCTACACTTGGAACTTCAATCACTTCGTTTTCATTCGCTAGCTGACGCAATGCACAGCCATGCCTTATCTTTAGCTCTTCTGCAAATTGTGTGGGTGTACGTACTGCAACAGCAATATCATTAGTTACTTGATCCCCTGCAATGGGTATCACTGCGGTATGTTGGATTGCTCCATTTAAATAGATGGCAATATCACTGGTGCCGCCACCGATGTCCACCATACAAACGCCTAATTCTTTTTCGTCATCTTCCAAAACGGAAAAACTCGATGCAACTTGCTCTAAAATAATATCATCAACATCTAAACCACAACGCTCTACACACTTCACTATATTTTGCGCAGCGCTTTGCGCTCCTGTCACTAAATGTACACGCGCTTCTAAACGTACTCCCGACATACCAATAGGATCTCTAATTCCTTCTTGGTTATCAATAACAAAGTCTTGAGGAAGCACATGCAATATTCTCTGGTCAGCAGGAATCGCCACTGCTCTCGCAGCATCTAAAACACGATCCATATCGGCTTCTGTCACTTCTCTGTCTCTGATAGCAACAATTCCGTGAGAATTCAAACTATGAACATGACTGCCTGCAATTCCAGCATAGACAGAGTTAATATTCACACCTGCCATTAACTCTGCTTCTTCAATAGCATGCTGAATAGATTCAATGGTTGACTCGATATTAACCACAACACCTTTTTTCATGCCTCGAGCAACATACTTTCCTATACCGACAATATCTAAACGCCCATTACTGGAAATTTCTCCAATTAGCGCGACAACCTTTGATGTACCTATATCAAGGGCAACGATCATATCTGTACTTTCATCGTTTGACATTTTGCTCCTTCCTTCTGACCAATCTTAAGCTATCAATAATACGACACTGCAATATCATCAATTTGCCTCACTACGCGCCTTTCTTATTCCACTTAACTGCAAAACCATTGGTATAACGTAAATCTACCGTATGTATTGCTTCTACTTGCCCAATTAATTGATTGCGATATCCCACCATAAAACGTCGTAGGCGACGCTTATGCTCTTTTCTACCTATTTTTACTAACATTCCATTAGCTAGCTTCAGTTGCCATGAACCACGCCCATCTTCAGTAAATTCTACAATATCAACAGGAAAATCTTTCATCCATTCCCTGATTTTTATATAGCCTTCCACCATTTCACGCCCTTTATCAAAAGGACTATATAATTTTGGCAATTTGCCTTTTTGGCTAGGAAGATCAACCTCTATCACTTCACCAAATTCATTGACCATTCCTTCATCTCCCCAAAAAGCAATGGGATCTTGCTCGCGTATTTTTACCACTAGCTTATCCGGCCAAACGCTAGTAAGTGATGCCGAATAAACCCAAGGATTAAACTCAATCTCTTCTTCCAAGTGTTTAGTATCTAGCAAATATAAATTTGTTTTTACAAATGGCTCAATTATTGGTTGCAAGGATGATCGATCTAAGTATTTCAAATTACCTTGCACTTCAACCGCCTTAATCATCAAATTTTCGGGTTGCTTAATCCAATTCAATGCAAAAATGACCATTAATAAAGGGATAATGATCAGTGATAAAAAAATTACTAATCTCCAATTTATATCAGGAAGAATAGCTAGGGATGATGTCCCGCCACGACGATTTCTTTTTTTAGTCGTCCTCTTCCTTGTTACTTGTGCCTTCTTCTTTCTCATAAATAAGCAGTCCTTGCTCTCCAATACTTGAGTGAGCTGTTTTTATTGAGAAGAGTGCTGCGATGTCTCTAAAATCCGCAGTACTAAATCTTCAAAAGCAATACCTGCTGCATTTGCAGCCATTGGTACTAAGGAATGATCTGTCATACCTGGTACTGTATTGACTTCTATCAAGCAAAAATTACCTTTTTGGTCACGCATCACATCGACACGCCCCCAGCCTCTTCCCGCAACAACATCAAACGCCTTTTTAGCGAGAACTTGCAATGATTTTTCTTCTTTTTCATCTAGTCCGCATGGACAGTGGTATTGCGTATCATTTGAGCTGTATTTAGCCTCGTAATCATAAAAATCACTTTGTACTTCTAAGCGTATAACAGGCAAGGCTTCATTACCTAATATGGCAATTGTATACTCATGACCTGTCACCCACTCTTCGGCAAAAATTAAAGAGTCATATTCAGCGGCATATTCATAGGCTGCTTTTAGCTCCTCGGCTTTATTTACTTTACTCATCCCTATGCTAGAGCCTTCATTTGCAGGCTTTACCATTAAAGGCAGACCGAGTTGCTCAACAACCTCATCAAAATTAGTCTCTGGCGTTAAGACAATAAAAGCGGGGGTTGGTAAATTAGCACTTGACCAAATACGCTTAGTCATTAACTTATTCATACTGATAGCAGATGCCATTACACCACAACCTGTATAAGGGATTTGCAATACATCCAAAGCGCCTTGAATTTCACCATCTTCTCCACCACGTCCATGCATGATATTAAAGACACGGTCAAATTTCCCATTGCGCAAGGTGTCTAGCACCTCTCTATCTGCATCTATCCCATGAGCATCTACTTGCTTAGCTTGCAGTGCTTTTAGAACTGCCTTACCACTATTTAGTGAGACTTCTCGCTCTGCTGCCCAGCCACCCATCAGCACTGCTACTTTGCCAAAATTGTCACTCACATCAAACCTCTCTGAACAGATAAACGCTCTGGAAGGCTTGCAGAGATAGCACCAACGCTACCTGCTCCAAGTGTTAATAAAATATCGCCGTCTTGTAACTGGCTTAATAAAACATCATCAATTTCATCTTCGCTTGCAACAAAGACAGGATCTACTTGCCCACGATTACGAATTGAGCGAGATAATGATCTTCCATCGGCACCTGCTATCGGCTCTTCGCATGCTGCATAGACATCCATCAACAGCAGCACATCTGGCTCTGATAGTACCTTTGAGAAATCCTCAAATAAATCTCTTGTACGCGTAAAACGATGTGGCTGAAATAGAACCACCATGCGCCGATCAGGCCAAGCAGTGCGCACTGCTTGCATGGTTGCCTTCATTTCGGTTGGGTGATGTCCATAGTCATCAACTAAAGTAACAAGACCTTGAGTTGTTTGTATATCACCGTGTAATTGGAAACGTCGCCCTACACCTTGAAATTTTTTCAAACCATTAATAATGGCTTCATCACTCACTCCTATTTCAGATGCTACTGCAATGGCGGCTAATGCATTTTGCACATTATGTTCACCTGGCATATTTAATGTAATATCCAACGACTCCCTCCCTGTACGCAGTACAGTAAAGTAGCTTTGAGCACCATCATAACGCACATCCATTGCTCTAATATCAGCAGGATAGTGAATACCATAGCTAATAATGGTACGCGTTACTTTCGGCAAGATATCACATACATGCTCATCATCAATGCATAGAATAGCTAAACCATAAAAAGGAAGATGATGTAAAAACTCCACAAATGTTGACTTTAATTTCTCAAAATCACCATCATAAGTTGATAAGTGGTCTGCATCGATATTAGTTACCACCGAAATCATCGGCTTTAGTAATAAGAAAGAGGCATCACTTTCATCCGCTTCTGCGACTAGATATTCACCTGTCCCTAGACGTGAGTTGCTTGCGCTACTATTTAACCTTCCGCCAATTACATAGGTAGGATCCAAACCGCCCTCTGCTAATACACTGGTTACTAAACTGGTTGTTGTTGTTTTGCCATGCGTACCTGCAACAGCTATACCATTACTAAAACGCATGATCTCTGCGAGCATCTCCGCTCGAGGCACGACAGGAATATTGTTTTCTCTAGCAGCTAATACCTCGGGGTTATCTTCGTCCACTGCTGTTGATACCACAACAACGTGTGCGCCTTGTATATTTTTTGCCGCATGTCCTTTGTAAACAGTAATACCCAAGCTAGATAAACGTCGTGTCATGGCACTTTCGGCAATATCTGAACCGCTAACACTAAAACCAATATTAGCGATAACCTCAGCAATACCACCCATGCCTGCACCACCAATACCGACAAAGTGGACATGCTTGATACGCTTGCGTGCTAAATCACTCTTATCTCTCATATTTTTTCTTCCCCACTAAGCTGAGCAGTGCCATTTTTATTAAAATCATAGCCTGCTAGCTCTGCACAAATTGCCGCAACTTCTATGGTTGCGCTTGGTTTGGCTAATGCCCTTGCACTTAGACTCATGCTAAGCAGTTTATCTTTGTTAGTTAATAAGTCTTGCAATACAGCACTTACAGATTCTTTATTAAATTCTGTTTGCTGCATCATAATGGCTGCATTATTTGCAGAAAGGTATTGGCCATTAGCAGTTTGATGATCATCCACTGCGTAAGGGTACGGTACTAATAATGAAGCAACACCTGCCGCCGCAACTTCTGCAACTGTTAATGCACCAGAACGACATATCACTAAATCTGCCCATTCATACGCTTTAGCCATATCTTCTATAAATGGCGTTACCTCTGCTTCAACACCTAGTTTTTTATAGCTATTTTTTGTCGATTCATCTTTACCCGAACCCGCTTGATGACGCACCACAGGGCGAACATCAATATTCATTTCTGCTAACGCTTGTGGCACGACTTCATTTAATGCTTGCGCCCCTAAACTACCCCCTATAATAAGCAACCGACTTGCACCATCATGAGTTGCTAAACGCTCTTTTGGTGCAATTATTTCGCTTATTTCTTTTCTGACAGGATTGCCAACAGGCGTTACCTTGTCTTGCTGTGCAAATGTCTGAGGAAAGCCTTCTAAAACGCGTTTGCTTACCTTGCTCAATAGCTTATTAGTTAAACCTGCTACTGCATTCTGCTCATGAATAACAACAGGAATACCCATTAAAGCCGCCACCAAACCACCTGGTCCTGCGACAAACCCCCCCATACCTAATACGGCGACAGGGCGATGTTTTCGCATAATTTTTACCGACTGGAATAATGCCTTTGCCAGTTTAAAGGGGGCTAATAATATCGTTGCTATACCTTTACCGCGCAAACCATTGACATCTAACCATGCCATTTCTATTCCCGCAGCAGGAATAACACGCGCCTCTATACCTTTATGTGTTCCCATCCAAATAACAGGAATATCTTGCTCAATAAGCGCACGAGCAACAGCGAGACCAGGGTAGACGTGACCACCTGTTCCTCCTGCTGTTACCAATATAGGTCGCTTATATGACATTACTTTTTAACTCCTTTTCTTTTGCGTGTTACTGCACTACGCTTTTTAACTGGTCTTTTTTTAATAACTGCACGTTTTTTTGTTTTTGCTTTTTTTATATTTATTCTACGTTTCTTCTGCTTCTCTAATTCACGTGGTGAAAAACCAAACAATGCAATCTGCGTATCTCGATGTATACGCATTAAAAATGCCATTGCCATCATTGTCACTAAAACACTACTTCCACCATAACTAATCAATGGCAGAGTTAAACCTTTCGGTGGTAATAACGCCAAATTAACCCCAATGTGAAAAAGTGATTGAAAGCCAATCCAAAAGCCAATGCCATAAGCAATATAAGCGGCAAAATGCAATTTTGCTTTATCGGCATTAAAACCAATAATAAAGGCTCGCTGCACAATCCAAGCAAACAACAGCAGAGTAAACACGATACCCACAAAACCAAATTCTTCAGCCAGCACAGCAAATACAAAGTCATTATGTGCCTCAGGCAAATAAAAGAGTTTTTGCACACTTCCACCGAGACCTGCACCAAACCAACCACCATCACCAACCCCCATAAGGGCATGGACAGTTTGATAAGCTTTACCTGATGCATTTGCCCATGGATCTAAATAGGCTAAAATACGAGCACCACGATAGCCCATCATGACCAGCGGAATGGCGATTGCTATAACTGCAATCGCTAGTATGGCGATTCGAGATAATTTCACACCACCTAGAAATAACAGCGCAACCACTGTTGCTGTTATGACAACAGTGCTTCCAAAGTCTGGCTCTAGTAGTAATAAAACATCAACTAAAGCTAATATTGCTAAAGGAATTAATAAAGGTGCCCATGAGCTAGATTGTGATAATTTTTTACCATGTCTTGCCAAATAGCCTGACATATAAACAATCATACTCAGTTTTGCTAACTCAGATACTTGTAAAGAAAACCCTCCCATACTAAACCAACGATAACTACCTTTAACTTCTTTTCCTATTCCTGGAATAAGCACGAGTACCAGCATTAAAATAATAATGGGTAATAATTTAACGCCTAAATTTTGCCAAAAAAATATTCTTATATGATAAAGACCAAAAGCAACGACAACACCTACAAGCAAAAATACAAGCTGCTTTTTTAAAAAATAATAAGGTGTACCATACGTCTTTTCTGCAACAGCAACAGAAGCAGACACCATGATCACAAAACCCAAACCAACCAGCACAAACAGAGCAATTAGTAAACTGCGATCAACATAACGCTCCCAACTAGGCTGAAAATCAGCAATGGGGTTGCACCTTGATATCAACTGCATTACCGCCATTAAGCACAGCCCTCCTGTCTTTCAAGAGAGGTGACGTGTTGTACAAACTCATTTCCACGAGCCTGATAGTTAGCAAACATATCAAAACTGGCACAAGCAGGAGAAAGCAATACCTTATCACCTGATTGAGCTATTTTCCTTGCTAAGTCAACAGCCTGCGCCATGCTATCTGCTCTATATTCTGGAACACTAGCTGCCAGCACATTAGCAATAACATCGGCATCTTCTCCCATTAGAATAACCGCTTTCGCATTATTCTTAACGGCTTGTTTCAACGGTGAAAAATCAGCACCTTTACCTTGCCCGCCAAGTATCAATACAATCGGTCCTTCCAAACCCTCTAATGCCGCTAATGTTGCGCCAACATTGGTTCCTTTTGAGTCGTTATACCAATTAACACCCTCTATCTCAGCAACCCATTCTGTACGGTGCTCCATGCCAATATATTCAGTTAGTACACTCAACATCGCCGAACGTTGCAAGCCAACAACATCGCCCATCGCGATAGCAGCTAATGCATTTAATTGATTATGCTTACCCTGTAGCTTCATTGTTGCTACATCTAGTAAGCACTCTGTACCTTTCGCCAGCCATGTTTTTCCATCTTTTATACATAATCCGTAATGACCCTCTTCTGGTATATCTAAACCAAAAGAAATGGATGATTTACCTTTCGCTAACGCCATTGCATAAGGATCATCACGATTCACTATAACTTGCTGACAGTTATTATAAATTGTACTTTTCGTTGCAGCGTAATGCGCAAGATCATCATAACGGTCTAAATGATCTTCGCTAATATTTAGTACAACCGCTGTTGCTGTTTTTAGAGATGGACAGGTTTCCAACTGAAAACTTGATAGTTCGAGGATAAATAGCTCTGTATCCTCTGCTATCAATAAATCTAAAGCTGGTGTACCGATATTTCCGCCTGTTTGCGCCACCACCTGCGATTCTTTTGCCATTAACTGTAATAAAGTTGTGACTGTTGTTTTACCATTTGAACCAGTGATACCAATAACAGGTGCCTTTGCTTCGCGTGCAAATAACTCCACATCACCAATAATTTCTGCACCTGCTTTTTTAGCAGCCTGAATTTCGGGTGTTGAGACAGCCACACCAGGGTTTACAACCAAGCTCTTAGCCTGTGTAAATATATCTTCATTAAAACTACCAAAATAAGTTGGCACATTAGGATAATTTTGCTGAAGCTCCTTGGAACCAGGGGGTAATTTTCGACTATCCGTTACTGCAAAATTATATTCTTTTTCAGATAAATAACGTGCCACAGATAAACCAGTCACACCCAAGCCAACCACTAACGTATCCCACGTCATCGTCTTTTCTTGAGTTATTGGCTGTATTTGTGTCATCTGTTCTCTTACACTCTGCTAGCGTACTTTCAAGGTTGCTAAACCTATCAATACTAAAATAATGGTTATAATCCAAAAACGTACAATTACTTTTGGTTCTGCCCAACCCTTCAACTCAAAGTGATGATGAATGGGAGCCATTCTAAATATTCGTCGCCCCGTCATTCTAAATGAGGTAACCTGTAAAATAACGGAAACTGCCTCCATAACGAAAACACCTCCCATAATCGCTAGGACAATT
>JALVDG010000260.1 GCA_027009095.1 Thiotrichaceae bacterium | reverse complement strand
TGTATCCGTCATAACGTGGTTGAAGTACTAGAGGATAGTAACATATTATAAAAAAAGACATTTTACTTTAAAAACTAGATTAAAAATAATTAATCAGTACCTGAAGCACCAACCTGAATAACAACGGGCTTATTTAAAGGTGAGCGGAGTAATGTTCGGCTCTTTTCTGCCGAAGTGGTTCTAGCATTATATAAATCAATATTTGTTGGCCAGTGAATACCTGTGGGAGAATCATTTTTACCTTTTTTATAAAAACTCCCATGCCCCTGATTCTTGCTCAGCAAAAACAAACGATATGACCTGTATAGCTCCATATCCACTTCACCTTGATCAGTCCAGAAATCATTTAATGAGGCTTGACTTGTTAACCCTACCACATCGTACACTGCTGAACCTCGCACTAAAACAGGAACATTATGATGTAAAGAGGATAAACCAACAGTACTATTAATCACGATAGTAGCACGAGCATTACGCAATAACGTGGGAAGGTGTTGGTCATGAATATAAAATAATCGCCCCTCCAAATGATACTGACGCTCTAATTGGCACAAGAATTTTTTATAGTTACGATAAGGTCTATCCATAGGATGATGTTTAAAGACTAGAGCGCTTTCTTTTGGTGCATTAGCCACAAAGGAAGCAACTATTTCTTCTATAAAATCCCTAACATCATCATAAGGAGAATGAGTAATTTGATAATCATTATGTACTTGCAATGGTACAAAAAAATAATTCTTCTTAAATTTACTCATCAAAACTCGATAAGACTTTCTTTCCGAGCAATAATAATAAGGCTTTTTAAAGACCCATCCCCATAACCAAAGAGCTCCTTGTTTTAAAGGGTTTAAGCAACGGTGGTGTTGATAGTTACTATAAGCAAAATGACCAGTAAATTTAGCAAGACCATAAATAACACTAAAAAGCATCGACATAAAAAATTGCCACTTCACAGCAGGTCTTTCTAACTTTGAGCTATCCAAAGAGAAAAGCCTATTTTTATAATAAGAAGCTTTCTTAGGTATCTGGGAATTACCATTTACGCCTCCTTTCTCAAGAGTAATAAAACTCGGTCGTAGATAACCCTCCTCAAAAACATAAACATCAATATTTCGAGGAGAAAAAACCTTATCAATAGCCACTTTATGATAAGGTCTCTCATCACCAAATAAAAAAACTCTATCTATCTTTTCTTTTACGACTAAATCGTCTAAATACTCAACCCAGTTTTCAAGCTTACCTTTATAGCTTCTCCCTCTTGGAAAAAAAAGCCAATCTCCAGCATTAAAATTCACCTTCACTACTCTCATTTTTTTTTGCTTCAGTTCACGAGCAAAGCGATGAAAAAATGGTCCCATTGGGCCTTGTAGTAAAAGTATATTTTTATTTGCCATCATCTAACAAAAAACACCCAGATATGTAGATTTCAAAGAATTAACAATCAAGCCAGAGCAGATTACTCTGAAAAAATGATTATTACCAGAAAGTAAACCGAACAAATATATGCTTTCAAAAAGTACATAAATCTATATTATCGCAAAAGTATAGCAAACATTATGATTCCTGCATTCGACAAACTTATCAACGGATAAAATAAATTATGCTTAGGAACATACACGCCCCTCACTTCTCTAATTTTTCTAAAAACAGCACCTATAAAGGCTGATCTAAACCATATTTTTTAATTCGATAACGTAATTGACGAAATGTCATGCCCAAAAGTTTAGCTGCTGCTGTACGATTCCAACGAGTCTGATCTAAGGCTTGCAAAATCAAATCTTTTTCATTTGACTGTAAACCAGAAACTTGATTAAACGATGAGCCTGCAGAAGTTGACCAGTCAGGCACAGAAAGCTTAGTCTGCATTACTTCTGCTGTTTTAACGATAGGACTTATTTCGGGTAGTTGCAAGTCTTCAGGTTGAATCAAGTTTTCATCGCAGAGCGTACTTGCCCGCTCTAATATATTTTCCAACTCCCGTACATTGCCGGGAAAGCTATATTGAGCCAAAGCTTTTTTTGAGGCTTCCGATAATAAAATATCAGGAAGTTGCCAACGTGAGGAGATCACTTTTAAGAAATACTCAGCAAGCAGTAATACATCAGCATCACGCTCTCTTAAAGGAGGGACATCTAACTTAATAACATTGAGGCGATAATATAAATCCTGCCTGAAGTGCCCACTTTCAACCTCTGCTTCTAAATCTTTATGAGTGGCACTCAAAAGGCGTACATCTACAGCAATTTCTTCGACACCACCTACAGGCTTAATTGCTTTTTCTTGAATGGCTCGTAACAGTTTAACTTGCATCCCTAACGGCAAATCAGCCACCTCATCTAAAAATAAAGTGCCACGATGAGCTGCTTGAAACAAACCTATTTTATCTTCAATAGCTCCTGTGAAACTGCCTTTTTTGTGTCCAAAAAATTCACTTTCCATTAGGTTTTCAGGGATAGCACCACAGTTAACTGGAACAAAGGGAGCATTTGCACGCGGGCTTAACTCATGAATTTGCTTTGCAACAAGTTCTTTACCACTGCCTGATTCACCATGTACAAATACGGGAGCCTGGCTTCTTGCTAGCTTAGTGATGGTTGCCTTAAGCTGAGCGATACTGGCAGATTCTCCTAGTATTGGATCACTTTTTTTATACTCACTCTGCGTTACA
>JALVDG010000259.1 GCA_027009095.1 Thiotrichaceae bacterium | reverse complement strand
AAAAGCTGAAAAAGCTGAAAAAGCTGAAAAAGCTGAAAAAGCTGAAAAAGCTGAAAAAGCTGAAAAAGCTGAAAAAGCTGAAAAAGCTGAAAAAGCTGAAAAAGCTGAAAAAGCCGAAAAAGCCGAAAAAGCCGAAAAAGCCGAAAAAGCCGAAAAAGCCGAAAAAGCCGAGAGTAATCGTGTGATAAAAACTCCTGCTCTAACAAGAGAAGAGTTAAAAAATAGAATTCGCGAACTTAATGCGGAAGCACTAAAAGCCGATAAAGAAATGCGAATTGCGTTAAAAGAAAAAAAATTATTAAAAGCCAATGCATTACTACAGCAACGTAATCAATTAAATGCTCAAGCAAAAAGCTTATATCAACAACTTCAAGCTCCTCAAAAAACACCTACAGTCACCGCTAAACAGCCTGAAAAAATGTTGAGTCGGGCAGAAATTAAAGAGAAAATAAAAGCAGCAAATCGTAACGCATTGAAAGCCGATGCTGCCATAAGGTCAAGTCTTAAAAATAAACAATATCAACAAGCGAATGACTTTTTGCAGCAGCGAAAAAAATTCACAGCAGAAGCGAAAGCACTTACTTTGTTACTTAACCCTCCTAAAGCTACGGAAAAAAGGAGTGATACACTTCAAGCAGCTAAGTCTTTTGAAAAAAAGACGATGAAAGTAGATCCCTCTTCTTCGAGTGCTAATGAGAGTGAGTCAAATAAAAAACAACAAGAGGACATTGCCAAAGTAGAGTCTCAAGTAGAAGAACCTTTATCATTCGAGACAAAAATTGCCAGTCGATATGTTGCCTACAGATTGGCATTTGTTCAATACTTCTATAAAAAAAGAGAGTTAGAAGCAGAAATTAAGTCTAGTAAAAATAAGTCATCTAAAGATGGATGCCAAACGTTTAATGAGCTAGAAATAGAGCTTCAATCTCTCTTGAAATCACCTCCTAAGAGCTACATTGAGGACAATGTACATAATGATATTGTTTTACACCTATTAGAGAAAACAGATGAGCGTGGAATCTTGCTCTTTAACTTTCCTGAAATTACAGCAACAACTATTGGTGCGCCACTTAAATCAATAAACTGTCAAAAAGACTATCAAGACTTTATCTACCGATTTACCGAAGAAGGATCAAAAGCAGAAGAGGGAAAGCGAGTACTTCTAAAATATTTTATTCGCGATATTATGCAAGTAAAGTGCCCTCTAACTGTTTGTGATCTTATTTTGCACGATGCCATTATGGATACTGCATCGGTGGATTATGGCTTTGTAAAACTATTTGATGAAATCGTCACAAAGGTTAATAAAGAAATTTTAAGATTACGTGCTGAAAGTGACGATCCGCTTATGCCAAGTGTGTTAAGACCTATCGGTAAATTTGCAAATTTTGGGCATCGTGATGCGATACAGCTTATTCCCCCGATGGCTAATAATCTTGATCAATTCTCGGGTGCTGTATTAGAAGATACAACTATTCAAGATAATGTTATTAGTTCTGTTGGCAAGTTGCAGGGGATATTCTCTACCGATGGCGCGTTTAGAAACCTAAAAATTATTAATAATAAAATAAGTACTGCTGGAGAGCATAAAATTTCTATTCTCGGTATGTTAAGTGGAGAAATTTCAGGGAATACTGATTTAGAGGGAGAGGAATTAGATATTAAAATTCAACCACTTCGCCTTGGAGGTGGAACACCGATAACTAACTTCTTTGTACTTGGCTTTTCTCAAGGCTGTAGCTATCAATATGGACATATTGAAGGGATTTCGGGGACAAAAGTAGATCGAAGATGTAAAAAAGTTGTCTTAGGTAAGGGCTATGATCCTCGTAAATATTTGCTTGACTTTGATATGGACTATTTTATTGAGCAATATCAATTCCATGATAAGTCTCAAGGACGTTTTCAAGCCATCAGAGACATCATTGAAGGTATGTGTAAAAGTGGTAGAGCGATAAAAGCCAATACCGCCGCATTAGAAGCACTTGAGCATGGTTTGAGTCAAGAAATCGCAATAAGCATGGCAAAGAAAGACATAGAAAGTAAAGACTCTTTAAAATATGGTTGTGATGCTCGAATACAACAAAAATAATTTTGTAACTAATGCCCTGAATATCTAAAAATAAACATCAAAAATTTTGTTAGATTTATTCTATCCTCCTACTTATAATCCAGCCTCAATTAAATAGGGAGATAGCTATGAGACCGAGTGGTCGTACAACAGATGAAATGCGTTCAGTAAAGTTTACCCGTCATTATACAAAACATGCTGAAGGTTCAGTTTTGGTTGAATTTGGTGATACTAAAGTGTTATGCACTGCTACTGTCGACGATAGAACACCTCCCTGGTTACGTGGTAAAGGCAAGGGCTGGGTAACGGCTGAATACGGTATGCTACCACGCTCTACCGATTCACGCATGGGTAGAGAAGCAGCGCGTGGCAAGCAAAGTGGTCGTACTCAAGAAATCCAACGTCTTATTGGTCGCTCTTTACGCGCGGTTATGAATATGGAAGCATTAGGTGAGCGTCAGATTATTGTCGATTGCGATGTGATTCAGGCAGATGGTGGCACACGTACAGCTTCTATTAGCGGTGGTTATGTGGCTTTAGTGGATGCGGTGCAGACTTTATTGGATAACGGAACACTTAGCGAAAGTCCGCTTATTGGACAGTTAGCCTCTATCTCTGTGGGCATCTACAATGGTGAGCCAGTGCTTGATTTAGACTATCTTGAAGATTCAAATGCTGAGACCGATATGAATGTGGTAATGGATGCTGATGGTCACTTTATTGAAGTACAAGGTACGGCAGAAGGTCATGCCTTCTCACGTGATGAAATGAACCAGATGCTTGCACTGGCAGAAAAAGGTATCGCAGAAATTGTTGTCGAACAAAATAATGTATTGAAAGGCGCGTAACGATAATGGCTATCAAACCACAAAAAGTTGTTCTTGCCAGTGGCAATCAAGGCAAATTACGTGAATTTTTTCGTATTCTCGGTACAGCAGGTTTTGAGATTGTTGCCCAGTCGGAGTACGATGTGCCTGATGTCGAAGAGACAGGACTTACCTTTGTGGAAAATGCCATTCTTAAAGCTCGCAATGCTGCAAAGCATACCGGTTTATCCGCGCTAGCAGATGACTCTGGTATAGAGGTTGATGCCTTAAATGGACGACCTGGTATTTATTCGGCACGCTATTCTGGAAAGGGGGATGATGCCAATAATATCAAGCTGTTAAAAGAGCTAGAAGGTGTACCTGATGAGCAACGCACGGCACGTTTTCGCTGTTGTATTGTTTTTATGCGTCATGCCGATGACCCTTCGCCTTTAATTGCCGATGCTAGCTGGGAAGGGCGCATTTTACATGAGCTATCGGGAACTAATGGTTTTGGTTACGACCCCTTATTTTTTGTGCCAACACATAATAAATGCTCCGCAGAATTATCCCCTGATGAAAAAAATGCCATTAGCCATCGTGGGCAAGCGTTACAACACATATTGAAACTCATGTCATGAAAGAAAATAACAACCCCTTATATCTTTTTTGGCTAGGCATTCGCTCTACTATCTTTTGGATTGGTTTTGCGGGTATAACCATCCTTGCTGGGCTTATCACACCTATTCTGTATCTTCTTCCCTCAAAGATTCAATACAAAATCTTGCTTGTATGGTCTTATTTTAATATTTGGATGCTAAAAGTTGTCTGTGGTATTAAGTATCAAGTGCGCGGGTTAGATAATATTAACTACAATGAAAATGCTATTATCCTTCCTAATCACCAATCCACATGGGAGACTATGTTTCTTCCTACTATTTTTCCCAGTATGTCATGGGTATTAAAAAAGGAATTATATAAAATTCCTTTTTATGGCTGGGCATTAGCTTTGTTAAATCCCATTGGAATTGATAGAGGTGCAGGAAGGTCAGCAGTAGAACAAGTCAAAGTAAACGGTAAGCAACGTCTTGATGAGGGCAAATGGGTATGTATTTTCCCTGAAGGGACGCGTGTCGCACCCGGTGTGAAAGTACGTTATAAAATGGGAGGAGCACTGCTTGCCGCTTATTCCAAATATCCTGTTTATCCTATTGCTCATAATGCAGGGGAATGTTGGCCTCGTAATACTTTTATCAAACGACCAGGTTTGGTGACCGTTAGTATTGGTCCTAAAATTGATAGCGAAGGTTTATCTCCTGCTGAAATCAATGATGCTGTACGCACTTGGATAGAAAATGAATTAGAAAATCTACCTGCCGTTCGATAGCTCAATACAGAAACAAGCTCTCCTATTTCTCTTTCAATAAAATGATCTGATTAGCTATATAGTTTGTTATTTATCATAAGATTACATAGTTCTTTTTTATAAAAGAAATAAAAAAAATCGAGTAATTATTGCCTTGTATCAAAGCAGGTTCTTCAAAAAGATACTAGACTTGATGGGGAAGATAATAATAAATAGATTTTTAGTACATCAGCCACGTTATGTTGCAGATACAGAGAAAACCAAAACGTTCAAGACGTTGATGTACGAGTACTCAATTTTAATGGAGGAAAATACCCATGACATCAATAGAAACTTTACAAAAAGATAACCATAAAATAGCAGAATATTCCAAAGTACTTAGTGTACTTATTAGGGACAGAGAGCTATGTGATACACAGGTATTGTGTGATATATTCTTTAATTATGTGAATGCTGTTCAAGAGCACTTAGATGTTGAAGCAAGAAATGTTTATCAGCCGATGCTAGTTCATAGTGATGCTGATATTAAACATGCTGCTGGGCAATTTATGTCTGGTTCTGTTGAAATTAAACGTGTAATTGCTGAATATACAAAACAGTGGTGCAGAAAGGATTCTTTGCGTATTAAAGACCACGAAAAATTTATCAGTGATACTGAGGATATATTTGAGTTAGTCTGGAGTCGTATTATTGATGAGTCGGAACATCTTTACCCTGCCTATAAAAAAGCAATACAAGCAAAAGCAGCGTAATCATTTTTTAATTTATACTTTAATTAAGAAATAATTTTTCGTTCATGCAATAAATTTAATACGGCTTGGATGCTGTCTTCTAAGCTGAGGGTGTCAGTGCGGATAACTAAATCAGCTGATTCTGGCTCTTCATAGGGAGATGATATTCCTGTGAAGTCTTCTATTTCTCCTGCGCGTGCTTTTTTGTATAAGCCTTTGACATCACGCTCTTCACAAATACCTAAATCGCACTGACAATATATTTCAATAAAATCTTCAGGATTTACTAAATTTTTTACAATATCGCGATCTGCTTTAAAGGGGGAAATAAAAGCAGTTAAAGCAATTACTCCCGCATCAATAAATAATTTTGCCATCTCTCCAATGCGGCGAATATTCTCAGAGCGATCACTATTTGAAAAACCAAGATCTGCACACAAACCATGACGTACATTATCCCCATCAAAAACATAAGTGCGACATTGTTGTTGATGTAACTGTTCCTCTACCGCATGTGCTAAGGTAGACTTACCGCTACCAGAAAGCCCCGTAAACCATACGATAACACTTTTATGTTGGTTTAATTTTTCTCTACGATCACGAGTGACGCTAGCCTCATGCCATACTGTATTGTTGGAGTGATTTATACTTTTCATTGTATTAATAGACATACGTAAGAGCTAAAGATGAAGCAACCAAAACAGTTAATTACTAAGCGAATAACAGAGCGGTTACAAAAAATAAATGACCTGTCAGATAGGGTGGCAAGTGTAATACAAATCAACCGTAATAAGCACACTTTATGGGCAAATATTGAGAAAAATAAACTGACTATCATGACGGATAATAGCTTGTTCGCTACACAATTACGTTTTCAACAAGATGTAATACGTCAACAGATTAATCAGCAGCTACTTATTAAATTAAAAAGTATAAAAATTAAGCTGATTGCCCCTCCCGCACAAGCTAAACAAGAAGTAGGTGAGAAATGCTTTCAAATATCATCACAAACGACGGATATACTTTCCCATATTGCGGAAGGTATTGATGATGAAAAATTACGAGGCAGTCTTAAAAAATTAGGTAGATAATTAATTAAAAAAACTTTTTTGCATCTCAGGAGGGGAGTTCAAAAAGGGTACAGATTATTACTATTCCAACAAAGTAAAAAATTATTTTGATATATATCAATTTTAGGCTAGACTTGGGTAATGCTTAATCATCTACGATTTAAGCATTTCTCCGAATACCACCCGAGGAGAAGAGTTACAATAAGTTTATAATTTGCTTTAAAGCAACAATTGTAACGTTATTATAAAGCCCTAAGCTTTTCGTTTAGGGCTTTTTTTTTCGTCTTATAGTTTTTCAGATAAATAATTTCCTGATAACAGGAGTGAAAGCTTCAGCTTTTCAGTTATCAAGATAAAACTAATTCAGTGAATATCTAAGTACCCACGCAAAATTAATTTAACAATTTAGCCCCTGTTTTCTGATCTTCTTCTATAGGTGCTTACGCTTACCCTCCTAAGCAAACGCAGTATATTAAAATCATCAAAAATATAATAATTTGATCATAAATTAAGCTTATGAGTCAAAATATCACCCTAAACCTAAAAAGCTGTACTACTATAAATATAAGCACTCCATTCCTAAGTATGTAGAAAATGATATACCAGATGTCTTAAACGATTTTTAATCATTAAAATAGTTGTGTCGATAGCCTATGCCTAAACTATTAATTATTCGACCAATAGCATCAATGATACTTTTGCTTTTATCTTTGATCGTCTCTCCTTTCGTCTTTGCTCAAGACATCTCTTCAGCTTCTAATAATCATGTTCTTACTATTGGCACCAAAGTTGCCGAACCTTTTGCAATGAAAGATAAGGAGGGTAAATGGTATGGTATTAGTATTGAGCTATGGGAAAAAATTGCAAAAGAGTTAAATATTAAATACCAATGGCAAGAGCATAATTTAAGTACACTACTCAAAGGTGTTTCAGACTCATCACTAGATGTCGGTATAGCAGCGATTACGATTACATCAGATAGAGAAAAGCAGTTTGATTTTAGCCATGCTTATTATTCAACAGGTTTAAGTATTGCTATACCGAAACAACTAAATGGTGGTTGGAGAGGTATAATAGGCGGCTTATTTTCTCTACAAATGCTTATTACTATATTAATGCTAGTGCTTATACTGTTTGGAATTGGCATGCTTGCGTGGTTATTTGAAAAAAAGAAAAATCCAAAAAGTTTTAATCCTAATCCTTTAAAAGGTATTCCTGCGGGTATTTGGTGGGCAGCCGTTACCATGACAACCGTTGGCTATGGAGATATGACACCAAAAACATTAGGAGGAAGGCTAGTTGCTTTATTCTGGATGTTTGCCTCTTTGCTAATGATTTCAACGATTATTGCCAGTATGTCATCGGCATTAACCATTGCAAATAGTACTCAGCTTGTTTCAGAGCCTGAAGATTTACCTAAGGCGCGTATTGCCAGCATAAAAAATTCAAGCAGTGATATTTATCTTAAAAAAAGACATCTTAAAAAAAGCTATTATTCTTCGGTATTTGAAGGACTTAGCGCAATAGATAAGTCTGAGATTGACGCAATGGTTTACGATGCTCCTCTTCTAAAGTACCTGATTCAACAACATTTTAAGAATAAATTAATGGTACTCGATACTGTCTTTGAACATCAAAGTTATGCTATTGCTTTTCCAGAAGGTAGCCCGCTACGAGAATCCGTCAATCGAGTGATGCTGGATATTATTCATCGGGACGAATGGCAGAGAGTGCTTCAGCACTACTTGGGAGACTAGTACATCAACCACGTTATATTGACGGGTACAGAGCAACCCAAAGCATTCAAGACAAAGAAGTAGTTAAATACCTGCGCTTTTTGCAAAGGGAATAACCATTTTTTAACTTAATCTTCATCCTCTACCCAGAAAACAAAAGCATGTCTTTTGCTAACAATAAGTACACCACCATCAAATGTTGACTCGGTTAAACCAGTAAAACAGAAAGCATTATTTGCAGAATGATATTTATGCCATTCTCCGTTTGTATAGTATTTGCACTTTGAGGTAGATAAAGCAGAAATTAGAACATTAGAATACTTTTCTGCTTGTTTTTTGGACATTATTTTAGAGCTATAGGCTAAGTCTTTTTGTAACAGAGTTTCTATTATTTTCATGGCTTTTTCTTTAGATACTTCTATCAAACTTTCTGGTGATGGTGCTAAGCCAAAGATAAGCAATAACTGGTTTAAAGATGAGTTCCAGTGGCTACTGAAACTAGCTCTTACTCGCCCACAATTACGTTTTTTTATTATTTCTAATATATTCATAATACTATTTCCAAGATAGCATCCCCTCCTTATTTTTGTCACTTTTGTGCGAGGATAAAAGATAAGTAACTGGTTTATATTATTACAGTACTAGTACATTAACCACGTTATCTTGACGGATACAGAGCAAACCAAAGCGTTCAAGACAAGGCATGGGTTTTGACAATGGTTATTCCCTTGTCAAAACCCTGTACTAGTATTCCGATAACTTTGGCTTGCTTCTTTTAACTACTTGCAGGTGCTTGAGCGGCAATTAGGCGATCCATTGAGCGATAACTAACAGCTTCACTTAGATGTATTGTTTGTATTTGTTCACTTCCTGCTAAGTCTGCAATTGTACGTGAAACTTTTAATATACGATGATAAGCACGGGCTGATAACTTAAACTTTTCCATAACCTGAGCAATAAGGGCTTCATCGGTGGGAGATAATAGGCAATACTTTTCTATTTCTTTATTACCTAAAAAACGATTTGCCTTTCCTTGCCGAGCTTGTTGTCTTTCTCGAGAGGCAATCACCCGATTTCTAACGGTTTCACTACTATCGCTATTTTCTGGACGCTGTAAATCATCGCGTGATAAGCGTGGCACTTCTATTTGTAAATCTATTCTGTCTAAAAAAGGTGCTGATAATTTGGATCGGTAACGTCTTTGCTGCTCTAAAGAGCATTGGCAATTATCTTTTAGATCACAATCATAGCCTTGTGGGCATGGGTTCATTGCAGCTATTAATTGAAAATTAGCAGGGTAGCTTGCCTGTCGTGCTGCTCTGGATATGGTGATTTTCCCCGTCTCTAATGGCTCACGAAGCACATCTAATACTTTACGATCAAACTCAGTCAGCTCATCAAGAAATAGAATACCATTATGTGCTAGTGATATTTCACCTGGTCGCACTTGTGAGCCACCACCAACTAATGCAACACCTGATGAAGTGTGATGGGGCTCTCGCACGGGTCGCTTCCCCCACTCTTGATAGTTAAACCCTTGATGACTAATTGATGAAATTGTGGCGGATTCTAATGCTTCTTTATCAGTCATTGGCGGTAAAATGGTAGCTAGCCGAGTGGCTAACATGGTTTTTCCTGTACCAGGTGGGCCAATCATCAATAAATTATGACCTCCCGCAGCCGCAATTTCTAAAGCACGTTTGGCTTGAAATTGTCCTTTTACATCGCTTAAATCAATACTATATTGGTTCGGCTGAGCTATTTTTTCAGGTAAATGAGTGGATAATCTTTGCTGATCATTTAAGTGTGCGGTTACTTTTAGTAGATGATTGGCAGCATAAACAGGCAAAGAGTGAATTAAACTCGCTTCATCAGCATTCTCTTCAGGAACAAATAAGCATCGTCCCGCTTGATCTGCCGCAAAGGCAGTGGGTAAGACGCCTTTTACTTTACGTAACTGTCCTCCGAGTGAAAGCTCTCCTATAAACTCATATTCAGATAAATTCTTTTCAGGTATTTGTCCAGATGCAGCCAGTATTCCCAGAGCAATAGGCAAATCAAAACGTCCACCATCTTTAGGAATATCAGCAGGTGCAAGATTAATGGTGATACGTTTACTGGGAAATTCAAAGTTAGAATTAATAATTGCCGCACGCACACG
>JALVDG010000258.1 GCA_027009095.1 Thiotrichaceae bacterium | reverse complement strand
TTGAAATCATTTGATGCAGGAACGGAGTTTAATGATGAAAATTGTACCAATATTCCTGGACCTCAGTGTGGTGGCGAAGGTTTTAATAGTGCAAGAGAAGCGAATAACTTCGTAAAACCACATCCAGGCATACAAGGTTTTTCTGATGTTTCAGCGCAAACATATAACTGGGGGGAGCCAGTGGCTTATATAAAAATAAAATAACAATGGTAATTACTTTTAGGTATTAATATTTGAGGTCGCATAAAAATTATGCGACCTTTTTTAGTAATTTTTGATGGGCTTGTAGTAGTTTAAGATTGATGGCAGATACATTCATTATGAAGCTGATACTATTTATTAGGATTGTTACCTTCTTTCCAGAATCTTAAACCTAATATGCCAAAAATAATTATTGTTGAAGATGACCCTGCTATCGCGGAGATGTTGCAATATCATCTACAAAATCTAAATTACAAAGTAAAACATTTTGACAATGGTGCAACTGCGCGTGATTACTTACGAGAAGCTGAATATGATTTGGTGTTATTAGATATTATGCTACCCGCTTATAATGGTCTTGATTTATGTAAGGAGTTACGCCAATTACGTCCTAGCTTACCCATTATGTTACTAACCTCATTAGATAGCGAAGCTGATCGTGTGGTTGGTTTAGAGTTAGGGGCAGATGATTATCTAAGCAAGCCCTTTAGTATGCGGGAGTGCCAAGCACGAGTTAAAGCCCTACTACGTCGTTGCGAGTTAAATATCCAAGAGCCTCATTTAAGCAATGACCCTCTCTTTGCAACAAATAAAAAAATCATCCATGAAGAACTAAGTATAAATCCCGCAACACGAGAGGTTTCGCTAGACAATAAAAGTATAGAACTAACCCAACGTGAGTTTGATTTGTTGCATTATTTTGCCAGTCATCCACAGCAGGTTTTTTCCCGTGCTGAGCTATTAGATAGTGTGTGGGGATATGGGCATGATGGCTATGAAGCAACGGTTAATACACACATCAATCGCTTAAGAAAAAAGTTAAAACGTAAATCGGACAAAGAAGATTTTATAAAAACCGTATGGGGTGTAGGCTATAAATTCATTGCCTAAAAAGAATGTTCAATAGTCTATACAGTCGCATAGCACTTATTCTTTTCTGTATGTTTCTTATTATGGCAGGGTTTTTATTTTGGTTTTTTGAACAGACCTCCATTGCTACACAAAATGAAACATCGCAAAAGCTTTATCGTAACCTAGCCGATAATATCGTTAATGATTTAGGGGTGATCCGCAATAATCAATTTGATCTTGATCTCATTGAGGATGCTTTCGATACCATGATGATATTGGGTCCAAATATCGAACTTTATGTCTTGGATCGCACAGGAGAAGTCATCACCTTTAATACGCCTAAGCAGAAGTTAAAGAAAACAAAGGTTAATTTACGACCGATTATCTCTTTTATTCAACATAAAACAAGACTGCCTATCTTAGGTGATGATCCTCTTTCGGATCATCGGCAGAAAATATTTTCAGCAGCGGCAGTTTATGAAGAAAATAATAGTATTGGTAACAAAGCAACCGATAAAATACTTCTTGGTTATTTGTATATTATTATTGGTGGCGAAAATTACGACAGTATTTCAAGTGCTTTACGACTTAGTAATGCTTGGCGAGTCGGTATTTTGGGTATGATTACTGCTTTGAGCTTTTTACTGATTGCCTCCTTACTCCTATTCTATGCACTTACTCGTCCATTGCGACAACTCACTAAAGAAATCAAAGCATTTGAAAAATCGGATTTTAAAATAGAAACACCGCACTCCTTACTTGCAAACAAGAATAATAAAAAAGGAGAGATGCACCAATTACATCAATCCTTTCAGCAGATGCAGCAACGTATTATTGAACAACTAGAACACCTTAAAAAGAATGATGCCATTCGACGAGAATTTCTAGCCTATGTTTCGCATGATTTACGCACTCCTCTTGCAGGAATGAAGGCTTATCTCGAGACTTTAGAGTTAAAACAGTCGTCAATGAGCGATAAAGAACGGCAGGAGTTTATTGCAAAAGCAATCAGCAATGGTGATCGTTTGCAGGGAATGATAACAGAGTTATTTGAGCTAACTCGCTTAGAAAACAATCAAGTAAAACTAAATCAAGAAGTGTTTGTAATAGGGGATTTACTCACGGATATTTACGCTTCTTTAGAGGATAAAGCGAGTCAAAAACAAATACACCTAAAGATTGATTTTCAACAAGCAGAAGTTCAGGTTTATGGTGACATTGCAAAAATAGAGCGGGTTATTCAAAACCTAACCGAAAATGCGATACGTTACAGCAAAACGGGTGACACCGTGTTGATCAAAACAATATTAATGAAAAATAATAAATTATGTATTTGTGTGTGTGACAGTGGTACTGGTATTCATGCTAAAGACTTGCCTTATATTTTCGAGCCATACTTTAGAGCATCGGATGAATATAAATTAAAATATAAGGGAGCAGGACTAGGATTAGCGATAAGTCAACGCTTATTGCGTTTGCATGGTATTTCTTTGCAAGTAAAAAGTCAGATAAATAAAGGGACGGTTTTTTACTTTAGTTTACAAGTATTTAAGGGCTATAATCGTAGCTTCTCATAACTTGCAGGTAGCCTTATAAAACAATAGCTTATAGTGTTTTACAAAA
>JALVDG010000257.1 GCA_027009095.1 Thiotrichaceae bacterium | reverse complement strand
GCTTAAAGTAGTTGCCTGTGAAATGGACGGAAATATACCGAAAGCTAAAGAAGGTGCTGAAGAAGTGATTATTCCAGCAGACCTCATTGTTGCTGCAATCGGTCAGTTTGGTGACTTAGAAGGTGTTGAAGAGTACGGCAACACAGAAAAGAACTTGTTTGATGCTGATGCCTTCTATCAGGTACCTAACAAGCCAGGACACTTTGCTGCGGGTGATATCGTTCGTCCTCACTTATTGACGACTGCTATCGGTCAAGCCTCAATCGCGGCAGAAAGTATTGATAAATATCTTAATAACGAAAAGCAACAGCGTCGTCCAAAGGTTGATAAACATCACTTCGATATGCTTGAGGAACTAGCAGAATTTAATAAAGCACCTGTTCCTTTTGATGAAGCTAAAACGGATGATTTACGTGGTACTGACTCATTGAATTTTGCAATACATAATTTTGATGATCGCTCTGAGCATGAAATTATTAAGTCAAGCGACCTATTCCTTGGTCACTTTGAAGCAACGCCACGTATATTACGTGTAGAGGATGTTCCCTCAGATGCTGAAGTGTTAGGGCACTTCCATGAGCGCATGAAAGGTCTTGATGAAACTCAAGCAAAAGAAGAAGCAGAGCGTTGCATGAGTTGTGGCATGTGTTTCGAATGTGATAACTGCGTTATTTTCTGTCCTCAAGATGCGGTATACCGCGTAAGCAGAGAAGATGCGCCTGTCGGTCGTTATGTTGATACTCATTATGATCGTTGTGTTGGTTGTCATATTTGTGCAGATGTTTGTCCTACAGGCTACATCGAAATGGGTCTTGGTGGATAATCGAGCAAATAAAAAGGTTAATAAGGGCTAAGAGCTTAATAATGTCTCCGTAAATTGATGTTATTAAAATCTTAACACTAAGAGGCGGGTAGGAGCTGAGTGTATGATAGCTCACCTCTTATCCGCCTTCTTCATTGTAGGTAACTCTATGTTTAGCAAATTCTTATCGGTAGCGTCTTTGATGGCGATACTTGTTTCTCTGTTGGGGGTTTCAGGTTGTGATAGTAAGCCGCTTGAAATAGCGAAAGCTGTTAAAAGTTTCGATACTGATCAACAGCGTGACGCTCATGTAGCAGACATGCGTAAAAATCACATGGATCGTCTTATGCATAAGCGTGATCAGACAATGCATGAAGGTGTAAGAACACCTAAATATAGTTTAAAAGCATGTATTGACTGCCATGTTCCCGCACCGACCGAAAGTAAAGTAGTGCGTCATACAGATCCTGAGCATTTTTGTGCAACATGTCATGCATACGTTAGTGTGAAAATCGATTGTTTTCAATGCCATGCGGATCATCCTGATAAGCCAGCAACGGCAGCAGCTAGCAATATTTTATTGAATAATAATTTGAAAATAGCTACCGAGAATACTTCTACGGAGGCAGTGGCGAAATGAGTAATAAGATGAATCAAAACGACGGAGTTAATGGCAACATTAACTCTTACCGCCGTAAGTTCATGGCTGGTGTCGCAGGTCTTGCTACTGTAGTAACGGTAGCCCCTGGCGTTGTGTTAAGACAAGTTCAAGCAAAAGATCCAGCAGAGGCTGTCACGGACAAAAAACGTTGGGGGATGCTCATTGATACCAATAAGCTGACAGATGGCGGTGATGCCTGTATTGCTGCCTGTAAGAAAGAACATGGTTGGGGAGATGAAAAGCTCTCTAGCAATGAACAAGATGCTCAATGGATACGCAAGGTTAAGGTAACCGAAAAGCTGACAAAAAACGAAACCGTTTTACCTGTTATGTGCCAGCATTGTGATACAGCACCATGTGCTGATGTTTGTCCAACGGGAGCATCATTTAAACGTGCTGACGGTATAGTGTTGGTTGACAAGCATATCTGTATTGGTTGTCGTTACTGCATGATGGCATGTCCATATAAAGCACGTAGTTTTATACATGAGACGTTGATTGATCAACGCCCTGATACTCCCAGAGGAAAGGGAACGGTTGAATCTTGTAATATGTGTGTTAATCGTGTTGATGCAGGTAAAAATCCTGCCTGTGTTGATGCTGCACCGCAAGCAATGTTATTTGGTGATCTAAATGATCCAGAAAGTGATATCAGCAAGGCATTAAAAGAATACGGTGGTACGCAAATTCGTGCCGATTTAGGTCTGAATACTGGCGTTCGTTACTGGGGTATCTAAGCTATGAATAAGAGAATCACATTTAGCGAAGCAGGTAGTGGTAAAGGTTTTTTAACGCTATTAGCAATAACAGGTGGTATGGCGGCAGTAGGATTTTTATCCTTCCTGTTTATGGAGCACTCTGGACATCATGTCACGGGTATGAATAATCAAATTGTTTGGGGTTTACCGCATGTGTTCGCCATCTTTATGATCGTGGCAGCCTCAGGTGCTGCTAATATAGGCTCTGTGGGTACAGTTTTTGGTAAGAAAATCTATCAGCCTCTAGGTCGTCTATCTGTTATTACTGCTATTTCATTATTGTTAGGCGGTTTGATGGTACTGGTCTTAGATCTAGGTCATCCTGATCGTTTAATTGTTGCTATGACAACCTTTAATTTTAAGTCTATCTTTACGTGGAATATCCTGCTTTACAATGGATTTCTTGCGATCATGGGATTCTATCTTTGGACAATGATGGATCGTAGTAAGCTGGCTAAAAGTTTGTATAAGCCAGCGGGTTATCTTGCTTTTTTGTGGCGTGTTATCTTAACAGCAGGGACAGGCTCTATTTTAGGTTTCCTCGTTGCACGTCAATATTATGATGCAGCAATTATGGCTCCTCTCTTTATTACACTGTCCTATGTACTTGGTACGGCTATTTATAGTTTAGTCTTGATGGCAGCGTATAAATGGACAGGTCGTGATTTAGGTGATGCGGTACTCAATCGTTTGCGTTATACCTTAGCCATTTTTATTGCAGCAGTGTTGTTTTTCGAAGTGATACGTCACTTAACAAACTTATATGCAACAGAGCATCACGGCATAGAAGCCTTTATACTTCGTGATGGTGGAATTGTAACTGCTATATTCTGGCTTGGGCAAATACTGCTTGGTACGTTAGTTCCTTTGTTCTTAATCTGGTGCAAGAAACTAAGAAATAACCGTAAGGCATTAGGAGCAGCTGCAATACTAGCGATTCTTGGTGGAGCTAGCTTGATTTATGTGGTACTAATTGGTGGACAATCTTATCCATTAGTTCTATTCCCTAATGCAGAGGTAACAAGTACTTTCTTCGATGGTATTGTTAACTCATACTCACCTTCAATTTATGAGTTTATGCTAGGAATTGGCGGTGTTGGTGTTGCCCTATTAGTTATTGTCTTGGCGGTAAAAGTATTACGTTTACTACCTGACTCTTTAGCAGATAGCGTGGCTGATCCACATCATAAAAGTTAGTTAAACTTTATAATAAATACTTTAAAGCCAGCCACAGTGCTGGCTTTTTTGTGTGTGTTTTAAAATATCCCACCTTTATGCAGGATAAAATATTATAAGTTATTGATTTCTATTTAGTCAGCCCTGAAAAACGCATTAATCATTGATTTATAAGGACTATAAGTCAAACAAAGTACAACATTTCGACCAGAAATAGTATAATGGCGCCTCGTTTCTGGTCGAAATGCTCACCATGCTTAGTTCTTCTTCTCCCCATCATCAAACCAATCTTTTTGGCTCTGGTCTATTGCTTCAGCTGGATCCGAGTGATCCACTGCTTAAACTAGCAAAAAAAATCCCTTGGGAACAATTTGATGTCGGGTACCGTCTGAAGACGGAGGTTTTAACCATCGAAGAGACAATAAAAAGCCTTAATACTAAGCCAGAAAATTTAGTGTCTGGAAATATTTTACTGAAAAGCATTTTTTCAGGGCTGACTATTTATATTGATAAAATAGGGATTATTAAATATCAATAAGTTATCTGGTGGCTAGAAAAATATCCTGTACAGATATATATTCCATTTGTCTTTTTTTTGGGAAGTGTAATTTACAATTAGTTATTATATAAAAACAATAATTATAACAAAAAAGGTATTTACAATGACTATCGCACAATGTTTCGAGAGTGCATTTGATTTTGAGAAGTTTATTGCACTTAAATTTGAAGATATTGGTTTTGATGTACGAATTAATAGTAAAGAAAATGAGCCTGGCTATGATTTTTTAGCAATTAAAGGTGATCGAATTGTTGCGGTTCAGGTTAAAAACTACAAAAATAAAGTGTCGATAAACCAAGTGTTAAAGTTTAGAGACTACATGAGTCGTAGCAATATAAAAGAAGGAGCGATTATTTCTTCAAAAGGATTTAGTGCTCCCGCTATTTCTTCAATAGCCGCAGAAAAAGTTAAAAACTTTCATATGGGGCATTTAGAAGATAATCGAATAACTTGGGATTACCTTTCTAAAAGTATTGCTAATAAAGATCAAGTAAGATCTTCAAGTCATTATATCTCTGTATTTACAGCCAAAGGAGGTGTTGGAAAAACAGTTATTTCAGCTCATCTTGGAGGGGCTTTAGCAATATCTGGATACAAGGTCAGTATTGTTGATGGAGATCCTGAAGAAAATTTATATCGTTTAACAGGTAAGCGTGCGATTGTACCAAATAGTAGGACTGGAAAAAATACTACGGTAAATGTGTGTAAAATGTCCGATTGGGGTTCTGTTAAAAAAAATGATGAGTCAATTATAGTTTTTGATTGTTCCCCCTCATTAGAGCGCAATAATATAGAGCTTTTAAAGAAGACAGAAAGTTTTATTATTCCAACCTCTCTTAGCCCTCTCGATATAGGGAATAAAGCAGAAGTTTTGTTAAGAACGATGGAGCAGATTAGAGAATGTAATAAAAATGCATATATTTTTATTCTCCTTAACAAATATTACTCTCCAAGCGTAATGGATAAGCAGCGTTATGTAGAGGTTAAAAAGATAATTTCTGATCTTAATGATAAGTGTGTTCTTATCGACCCTGAAGAAGATGTTAGTATTAGAGAAAGTAAAATTTTGAGAAACTGGGGAAGCCAACCAGATTTAGCGTTTAAAACAGTAGCAGGTCGTTGTTATCCTCGTGATGACTTTTTGAAATTAGCCGAATATCTACTAGAACACCTGAATATAGAACAATAAAAATAATAAAAAGAGGAAAAAAGAAATGAACATGCCAGAAAATGTCATGATAGCAGTGAAACAAAATTCGGAAAGACGTGAAGAAGCAATAAAGAAAGAAAAGGTGTCTATTTTTGATAAAATCTCCTCATCATATATTGCGATTGAAGCAGATATAGAAGAAAAAGTGGAACGTATAAAATCACTAAGGTCTGATGCGGATAGAATAAAAGCAGAAATAGATTTAAAGAAAAATATATCGGATGATGCAGAAAATATAAAGTATGAGAGTGATCAATTTGAGCAAAAAATAGAATCTAATAATTCTTTAATTAAGAATAAAACATGTGTCACAGTAGTTGATCTTATTAGTGAAATTAAATCAAGCATTAGTAAAGATAGTAAAACGGCTAAGAATCTTATTACTCCATTGGAGGAATCTGTTGACTTGTTGAAAATGCAAGTTAAATATACGATGATTTTAGAAGAGACTCTTGATGTCTTTAATGAAAAGGAAAAAATTGAAAAAAGAAAGGAAGAAGTAGATCAAATTATTGCTATGCTGAAAGAATCTATGAATATTTAAATCTTATTACTTTTTCTTATTTTATTCTAATATACTTTAAAGCCAGCCACAGTGCTGGCTTTTTTGTATTTGTGATTTGCGTTAGTATGTATGACACCCCACTTATCTTTGGTTTATTAGTTTCTATGTCTAAAATTTATATCTCTGCCGCCCATAAATCATCAGGTAAAACAACCTTGTCGATTGGCTTGTGTGCTGCACTGAATAAATCAAGTTTACAAGTCCAGCCGTTTAAAAAAGGTCCTGACTATATTGATCCACTATGGCTAGGTCAGGCAAGTAAAGGCAAGTGCTACAACCTCGATTTTAATACAATGTCGAATGATGAGATTGTATTAAAGCTAAATCAAAAATCACAAAAGGCAGATATTTCCATTATTGAGGGAAATAAAGGTTTATACGATGGCGTTAACGTTGATGGTAGCGACAGTAATGCTGCAATGGCTAAACTATTAAAAACGCCTGTTATTTTAGTCATAGATACGCGAGGTGTTACACGCGGTGTTGCACCTTTATTGCTAGGTTATCAGCAGTTTGATCAAGATATAAATATCGCAGGGGTGATTTTTAATATGGTGGGCGGTGCTCGTCATGAGAAAAAATTAAGGGGAGTTGTCGAAGCATATACAGATATTGAGATATTAGGTGCAGTACATAAGCATGCTGACTTAGAGCTAACCGAGCGACACCTTGGTTTAATGCCAATTAATGAAAGTGAATTGGCACATGAAAAAATCACGAAAATAGCCTCACAGGTGGAGCAGCAGGTTGATTTAAACAAGCTCTTGTCAATAGCTACTACAGCACCTAATTTCGTTGATATTAAGCATCCAAATGCTGAAATAGCTATTACAGATACCATTGATAAAAAACCGTTGTTACGTATAGGTATTTGTAAAGATTCTTCTTTTGGCTTTTACTATGAAGATGATTTAGAGGCATTAGAAGCGCAAGGAGCAGAATTAATATCAATTAATACTTTGTCTGATAGTAAGTTACCAAATAATCTCGATGGTCTGTTTATTGGTGGTGGATTTCCTGAGACACACATGGAAAAATTATCGGCAAATAAAAGTTTGCGACAAGATATACAGGACGCAATTGAAGCAGGACTTCCAACCTATGCAGAGTGTGGTGGCTTGATGTATCTGTCAGAAAGCTTACAGTGGCAGGGAAAGCGTGTTCCAATGGTTGGAGTTATTCCCGCCGATACCATCATGTATGAAAAGCCTCAGGGTAGGGGGTATGTTAAGTTAGAAGAAACAGACGATATGATTTGGCCAAATAGCTCCAAAGGGGCTGTTATATCGGGGCATGAGTTTCATTATTCAACATTAAAGAACTTGCGTGAAAAAGGAAAGTTTGCTTTTCGAGTTATAAGAGGTACAGGTATAACAGGTGTAGAAGATGGTTGGATGTACAAAAATTTATTAGCCTCTTATGCTCACATGCGTGATACTAATCGCTATCATTGGGCAAAACGTTTTGTTGACTTTATAAAATCTTCCCCATAAATATTAAGGATAAAAACTATGTTTACAGTTTCAGCCGAAGCAGCCGCACAAATTAAAGTTTCTCTTGCGGCAGGAAATACAAATGATCCGTTGAGAGTAGCTGTTGAACGAAAAGAAGATGGCATGTTTCACTATCAAATGGGCTTTGATAGTAGTGAAAAGTTTGGTGATACAAAATTTCAATCAGAGGGTATCGAATTAGTTGTAGATGCAGCCTCAGCTCCTATGGTAAATGGAATGTTGATCGATTATGTTGAGATTGACGGCACAATGGAGTTTGTTTTTATGAATCCAAACGATCCTCAATATAAAGCACCAACAGAATAATTAAACAGGATAGTCAATTCGGTAGCCCATATTTAGCCTAAGCGGAATACGGAGCTTGTAGCAACGCTATCCCTACAAAAGTATGAGCTACTTTTCTATTGAGTGAAGGATAGCGAATAAAGATAGTTAGTTGAAATTACTCTCCTAAGAGCCTCTATCGATGCCTAATATCCCTCTAAAGTCAGTATTAGAAACATTGCCATCACGGCAACGAGAAACAGTCGCTGCAAAAGTTCAAAGTAATAATGATAGGGCGAGTATGCAACGCCCAGAAATTCGTTTGCCCCCCCTTGCTAGAACAGTATTAATCATTTTAATTTTTCTCTTTGTCTTTATTGGCTCCACCTATTTTTGGGCAATTAATGCTGGTTTTCAGTCTGAGTGGGTTGCTCCCGTTATGTCAGTACTATGGGGAGGAGCAGGTCTAGGCGTGCTTCTAATGCTTTATTGGATTTGGAGAGAATTTGACCGATTTGGCAGTGATCTATCTGAGTGGGCTGATCATTTATTAAAAGGTGAGCTATCAAGTCGTATGCAAGTACGTTCGACACGTTGTCCATCACGCGCAATTCGTGAACATATTAATCATATCTCAGATGATTATGAAGCACTTGCAAGAGTGCAACAAAAACGTCTAACGCGCCAAACAGAATATATTCGTCAGAAAAAACATTATTTGAGTGTGCTCTATGATGTTGCCTCCTGTATTAATCAATCTCAAAATTTAGAAGACTTATTAGAACAATTCTTATATACATTAACAGGGGTTGTAAAGGCTGAAGCAGCAACGATTCGTTTATTAGATAAGAATGAACAAATGCGCTTAGTCGCTAGTATTGGTTTAAGTGAATCCATTATTGCCAAAGAAGAGCTACTACCATCGTCGAGCTGCTTATGTGGCAAAGCAGCGACAGACAACGAGATACAAGTACGGGCAGATGTTCGTATGTGTGGAAAGTTGATTGGTGAAAACTTTTTTGAGAGTGATAATATTGAAATGTTAGCGATACCCTTGCAGTATCGTGGAAAAACACTCGGTGTTTATAACCTCTTTGTCCATCGTGAAAACCATAATGCAATGGAAGGTGAACATGAGCTATTAGTAAGCATCGGACAGCATTTAGGTATGGCAATAGAAAAAGCCAGTGTTGAAGATGACTCCCGTATGCTATCCATTATGGAAGAACGTACTCGGATGGCACATGAATTACATGATTCGTTAGCACAAACACTAGCAAGCTTACGTTACAAAGTCCGCTTATTTGATGACTCGATGAATGTAGGTGACGAATCTGTTATTTGGCAAGAACTTGAAGGTTTGGAAAATGGCATAGATGAAGCATATTCTGAATTGCGTAGCCTAATTACACATTTTAGAGCCCCCGTTGATGGTAAAGGTGTCATTCGCTCTGTTGAACGTGTAGTAGATCGTTTTCGTAGAGAGACAAAATTGGATGTGTTTTTCTATCAAAACTGGGAATTAGCAAGCTTAGATCGAGATACCGAAATCGAAGTAGTGCGTATTGTTCAAGAATCTTTAGCTAATGTGCGTAAACACAGCAAAGCCGAAACAGTTAGAATTTTGATGCACAGCTCTGAAGATGGTAATTGTAGCGTACTTATCGAAGACGATGGTATTGGCATTTCTGAAAATAGCCCAGGACCAGATGAAAAAACAGGCGAGCATATTGGATTATCGATTATGCAAGAGCGTGCCGAAAGAATTAATGGTGAGATTCATTTTGAATCTGAAGAAGAGGGGGGTACACTGGTACAACTGAGTTTTCAAGTAGCTGGGCAGGCAGCCACATTAAACTCACCCGTAAATCGAGTTTTCAAGGACGATACCGTTATAACCACGCAGGATAATATACTATGAATGAGAAAATCTTACTCATTGATGATCACACACTGTTTCGCGCAGGTTTGGAAGATTTACTAACTCGCCGAGGGATCAAAGTTGTTGCCTCGGTTGGCGATGGTGAGGAAGGTCTAAAAGCTGCGGATAAATATGAGCTTGACGCGGTATTACTTGATATGCGGATGCCAAAAATGGATGGCATAAGTGTATTAAGACGATTAAAAAAAGCACATCCAAAATTACCTGTTGCCATGTTGACCACCAGTAGTGTCGAAGAAGATTTAATTGGCGCACTCAAAAACGGTGCTCAAGGTTACCTACTCAAAGACATGGAACCAGATGAGTTAGTTGTTGCACTAGGCGATATTATCTCAGGAAAAACAGTAGTAGCCCCCGATCTTGCTGCTGTACTAGCGCAGGCAGTTCAAGGAAAAACAACTTCTAAAGAAGAAAAAATCAATCCATTTGCCTCACTAACACCCCGCGAGTATGAAATTCTAACCCTGCTAGCAGAAGGTCAAAGCAACAAAGTAATCGCCAGAAACCTTGGT
>JALVDG010000256.1 GCA_027009095.1 Thiotrichaceae bacterium | reverse complement strand
TTTTAAAATTAAGCTATAATCCTGCTTTTTACACCAGACTGAGTTTAAAGCCATGTCAAAAGCCATAAAAAAAGTTGTTCTCGCCTATTCTGGCGGCTTAGATACCTCGATCATTGCTAAATGGTTGCAAGAAACCTATCAATGTGAAGTTGTTACTTATACTGCTGATGTGGGGCAGGGAGAAGAAGTCGAGCCTGCACGCGCTAAAGCAGAGTCGATGGGTATTAAAGAAATTTACATTGACGATTTGCGCGAAGAGTTTGTACGTGACTTTGTTTTCCCAATGTTCCGTGCAAATGCTATTTATGAAGGGGAGTACCTGCTGGGTACTTCTATCGCGCGTCCTTTGATTGCCAAGCGTTTAATTGAAGTTGCGAATGAGACGGGTGCTGATGCTATCTCTCATGGAGCGACAGGAAAAGGTAATGATCAGGTACGTTTTGAATTAGGTGCTTATGCACTTAAACCAGGTGTTGAGGTCATTGCACCTTGGCGTGAGTGGGATTTAAACTCTCGTGAAGATTTGATGGCATATGCCGCAAAGCATGGTATTGAAGTTGATACAAAAAAAGGTAGTAAAAAATCTGCCTACTCAATGGATGCTAATTTACTACATATTTCTTATGAGGGGGATATTTTAGAAGACCCTTGGAATGAAGCAGAAGATGATATGTGGCGTTGGTCAGTATCACCTGAAAATGCCCCAGATGAAGCTACGTATATCGAAATTGGCTATAAAAAAGGTGATCCTGTTAGTTTAAATGGTGAAGAGCTTAGCCCTGCAACGATGCTTGAAAGTTTAAATAAGCTAGGTGGAGCTAACGGTATTGGGCGTGATGATATAGTTGAAAACCGTTTTGTGGGGATGAAATCTCGTGGCTGTTACGAAACACCAGGTGGCACTATTATGTTAAAAGCACATCGTGCCATGGAATCTTTAACGCTAGACCGCGAAGTCATGCATTTAAAAGATGAGTTAATGCCTCGCTATGCAAAAATTATCTACAATGGTTTTTGGTGGAGTCCTGAGCGTGAAATGATGCAAGAAATGATTGATGCATCACAAAAACACGTCAATGGAACGGTACGTTTAAAGTTATACAAAGGCAATGTCATGGTTGTAGGACGTAAGTCTGAGACAGATAGCTTGTTTGACGAAAGTATAGCAACCTTTGAAGATGACCAAGGTTCTTATGATCAAACCGATGCAGCAGGGTTTATTAAGTTAAATGCACTACGTTTGCGTATTGCCGCTGATCGTAATAAGTAATATTTGTTAGCATTATTTGCATCTTTCGATAGTTTGTCGAAGGGTGCGGGTGGCTTTCTAACCTGAATCCGTGACTTCAATGCGGATAACAGGGGATAAGATATTGGTTTAGCACGGGTTTAAAAAATCTTAGCTTCACCCTTAGGTTAAGCGGGTATTTTTTAAACCCGTGATGAATCAATAGCTTATTCACTGTGCCGTAGTGAAGTCACGGATTCAGGTTCTAAGTCATAGATATTGGTAGGATTTTATAATGAATGATCTTAATGATCGATTGATGAAATTAGAAATAATGTTTATGGGACAAGAAGATACCATCGGAACGCTAAATACTCTTGTTCATCAGCAACAAATTAAGATCGACTTGTTAGAGAAGCAACTTCTCCAAGTAGCTGAAAAAGTAATTAAAGCTGAAAATGAAAGTGAGGATGAAACTAATGAACCTCCACCACCACATTATTAATTATTGTGTCTTCCTCTTTATCTCCAAAAGTTGCCATCAGTGGTAGCGAACAATGTGATATTAAGTTTTTAGCTGAATTAGCAGAAAAAATAGGTAGCACTATTATATTGCCGCAAGATTTTTCCAATGCACTTGCTAGCAAAACCTTTGGTTATTTATTGTATTTAGATAATGACCGTTTAGAGCTTCGTGCTTGCCAAGGAAAGAAAACTAATGCGGTAATAGTTGACTTTCTTAGTGGGAAGTCTCGTCACCGACGTTTATATGGTGGTGGTAAAGGACAGAATTTAAGCAAAGCTATCGGCTTAAAAAAAATAGCTAACCCTATTGTTTTAGATGCAACCGCAGGTTTAGGCGCAGATGCTTTTGTGCTAGCAAGTTTAGGCTGTGATGTTACTCTTTTAGAAAGAAATCCCATTGTATTTAATTTGCTAAACAATGGCTTAGAGAGAGTTCTTAAATCTGAAGATGATGAGGTAAAGGAAATATGTTCACGGATGAAGCTACATAATCAAAGTGCTTTTGATTACTTAACGCAATTATCAACACAGTTATCGTTAGATGCTACAGTCCTCCCTGATGTCATCTATCTTGATCCAATGTTCCCAGAACGGAAAAAATCAGCAAAAGTAAAAAAGGAAATGTCATTTTTTCACGATATTGTTGGTGATGATAGCGATAGTGATAAGCTAGTAGAGCTTGCTTTGCAATGTGCATCAAAACGTATCGTGGTAAAACGACCTCGATTAGCCGAGACACTTAGCAACCATAAGCCTCAGTTTAGTATTACGGGAAAATCCACACGCTATGATATTTATCATCCTGTAACTTCTCATAATCCACAGGCACGTTTAAAATCAATAACTTGCAGTGGATAAAAAATAGACACCTTGGTTTTTAGCATAGCTAAACCATTGATTTTCTCTTTTTAGAAAGTGAAAAAATGAAATTTA
>JALVDG010000255.1 GCA_027009095.1 Thiotrichaceae bacterium | reverse complement strand
ATTAAAGCCATCTAGAAAACTAATGAAAAGTAGAAAAATAGTTAATTGTGTAGTTTAAATAAGGAAGCGCACAAGCTGAATGAGTCGCAGGCTTGGCAGTACAATTTACCAGCTCCACATCTGCTCCCACTCCCTTCATATATTTTTGAGTACTAATCGCCGCTTCTATTGGAACAGTCTTATCATCTTTTCCATGAAATAATTTTAGTGGAATATTTGGCTTCCATCTATAGACATCATCACTTTTATCTTTATTAAGATAGTGCTGTAAAAAAGCATCATCAAAGCTTACATCAGCATCTTTTTTAATTAAAAAAGATTTCAAAGTCTTGATTATTTCTTTATCAAACGAACTAGGTAGCTTATTAATATGATGCAAAAGCTCATTGAGTATCGTGTATACATCGTAAGGTCCAGCACCTAAAACAGCAGCAGTTACGCTTAAGTCATTTTCTTGAGCATTTTGTAATGCCTCTAAAGCAGCCATTGTGACATAGCCTCCTTGAGAGTAGCCTGTTAGAAATAGCTTGTTGTTTGTTGCTATCCCTTCTTTTTTTAGAAAAAACTTACCTGCTTTTAACATATCGATCACACTGTCAGCTGATGGATTCTTTTGTAGATAGGGATGCTCTTCCCCAAAAGAAGTGCCATAACCAATATAATCAGGAGAAAATACAATATAGCCCAGTGATGCAAATAAAATTTCTGGACTTTTTTTACTCACTTTTAGCTGAAAACTTGGTGCAGAGTTATTTTTAAATATCGTACCATGCTGAAAGCTTAAAATGGGACTAGCTGCTACTGTATTAGGAACTGCCACCAAGCCAGATACTTTTATCTCTTCATTTTTCGTGTTAAACGTGTTGTATTCTAGTTTATAAGTTGTTACATCATAAATAGGATTAAGATGACTCAACTCATCAATAGAATCTACAACAGTTTGAATATCGCTGAGTGAATTATTGGTCTTATTACTTAATGAATAAAAAACCGATGACTGATCATCAGTGAGCGATTTTTTAGCTGAGCCACCTCCGCCACAGGCATATAGAAAAAAGCTAAGAAATAAAAAGGCTAAATAAAGAGATTTCATCATAATTCACTATAATAATTGCTTAGAAATGTAAATATACTCCAATGAATCTATTTGAACAGCAGAAACCTCTATTTGCTATTAGTAGTTGCCTCTTAGGTAATCGTGTTCGTTACGACGGCAAAGATCAAGCATTGGGGGATATTTTAGTATCATTAAAGGCTAAATATCGTTTATTACCACTTTGCCCTGAAATGGCTATTGGATTAGGCGTGCCACGCCCACCTATTCATCTTCGTAAGTCTTCAGAGGGTTATCGTGCTGTATTAATTGATCAACCCGAGACAGATTATACGCAAGCATTATGCGATTATGCTGCATCCGTTTTACAACAACACCCCGAATTAAAAGGTATTATTCTTAAACAAAAATCGCCTAGTTGTGGCACAGGAAAAACAAAATTATTTGATGAAAAGGGGACATTTATGAGTGCAGATGGTTGGGGCGTATTTGCAACAGAAATACAAAAGCTACAGCCTAGCTTAATACTGATTGGAGATGATGCTCTATAAAAGACCTATCTACTCAACTCTTATCGTGGCGACATACTTCTTTTGCTGAGCCGAAGTACGACTCAATCGTTGTAGTGTCACTTTGTATGCTCCTATACGTTTTGTATTAATAGAACGCGAAGATGGCAAAGTGTCTAAACTAAAAAGATGCTGACCACTATTATCACTAAGGGATAATTGCACTTTTGCAACTCCTTGCCACACACAGCGTACATTTTTAGAAGTAGGGCAACGAAAATCAGATAGTACTTTATGAAATTTTATAACAGTCGCTGTATTCGCTATTTTTATCGCATCACCTTCTTTGAGAGAAGCACTACTACCCAATACCATCTTGGGTAAATTTTGCTGTTTTCTGATATCTCCACTCGAAGCACATCCCCACCCCACGGTGAGTATCATCATCACCAATAAAATAGAGTGTTTATACTGTTTCATTATTTTTACTCCTTCTTTTTCTTGAAGACACCACAATAAAGAACAAAATAGCGAACAACAACATTACACTATTTATCGCTCCTCCCCCTGAGTTTTTACCACCTTGCTCTTCTGCGGGACGTTTTTTTGCTTTCGTTGCATTTCCCTTTAAAGAAACTTGTAAATGAGCTTCGCTGTTTGTTTCTATATTAAGCGAAGCGATAAATGTTCCTTCTGATGACGAGGGCTTAAACATAACACCTATTTTTATTTCTGCACCACGAGGAAGCAATGTATTTGTTCCTTGTACTAAGTTAAAGACAGCATCGTCACCACTTATACTGATATCGCTAATATTAACATCATGATTTCCTTTGTTGCGTACAACAAATGTCATGGTTTTACTTTTTCCGATATTAATATCGCCAAAGTTTAGATTTTTTGTACTTGCTTCTATTTTTGAGATTAGGACGCGCTCCCCTGTACGATGCATAATGGGCGCACTGACACTAAAAGGGTTTACAACAAATGCAGAACCTGAAGCTTTTTTCCATGTTTTATTATCAATGGGAATACTAATCGCTTTAAATTTATTTTCACCACTAGGACTAAGTGCTGTCAACATATTGTCATCTCCCCAAAAGCTAGGAACAGTATATTGACTCGAT
>JALVDG010000254.1 GCA_027009095.1 Thiotrichaceae bacterium | reverse complement strand
TGGCAGCAATACACCGATCTGCGCCCTGCTCTTCAAATACCTGCTGAGCAATAGCCGCCAATGTTGAAATTGGCAAGAGTTGTTTGTCTATTGCGAGTGATAAGCCATGTGCTACACCTGTAGCAATACGCACTCCTGTAAAAGCGCCAGGACCACGACCAAAAGCTACTGCATCAATATCACTTAATTTAACATTAGCTTCTTCCAGCACCTCATCCATCATTGGCAAAATGAGTTTAGTATGTTCGCGCGGTGCTATTTTAAAACGTGAAATGATTTTTTCGCCTTGCAATAAAGCCGCAGAACAAGCTTCTGTGGCAGTATCAATGGCTAGGAGAGTTGCGCTATCTGAAGGAAAATTATTCATATTTTATGTACTTTGAAAAAACGTTCTACATCATCTTGCTTACTGGTACGCGGGACGCGCGGTAAACTAGCTAAAAAAGTACGCCCATAGGATTTTGTACGCAAACGAGGATCACAAATCATTAGTACGCCCTTATCATTATCATCACGAATTAAACGTCCTACACCCTGCTTTAGCGCAATAACGGCTTGGGGTAATTGGTACTCGCCAAAGGGATTGCCCCCTGCTTCACGAATTGACTTTATACGTGCTTCCAGCACAGGATCACCAGGAGAGGCAAAAGGGAGTTTATCAATAATAACACAACTAAGCGCAGCACCACGCACATCAACACCTTCCCAAAAGCTACTGGTTCCCAATAAAACCGCATTCCCAAGATCACGAAACTTCTCAATCATATCCGCTTGTGATGAGTCACCTTGCACTAAAAGGGGAAAACCAATTTCATCCCGTAATAATTCTGCTGCCTCATTAAGCGCTCGATAACTTGTAAACAACATAAAGGTACGCCCTCCTGCTGCTTTAATAACAGGTATTGCCGCTTCAACAACCGACTCAACAAAGTTATGCTGCTGTGGTTCTGGCATATTAGGCGGCGCATATAATAAAGCATGATGCCAATAGTCAAAGGGGCTATCGAGCAATAACTCCGCAGGGTCTTGCATACCAATACGCTGTGTAAAATGATCAAATGATTGCTGTACGGTTAAGGTTGCAGAAGTCAATATCCATGCACACGACCAGGAGTCCAGTTGTTTTTTAAAGGGTTCTGCAATATCTAGAGGAGTCGATATTAAAGAAAAAGAGCGTGTAAATGTTTCATACCACTGCACGGTATTTTCTTTGGGCTTTTTAAGCTGATCAAGCCTAGCTTTTAAGATAGCTAGACGTTCATAACAAGACGCTAATTCTTTACTTCGTTCTGCTGCATGCTCCATAAGTTCGAGCAAGTCATCCATGATCTCTTCAAGGTTTTTTATTTCTTTTTTTATCGCGGGCTTACTACTAATTTTATACCACGGCTCTCGTAATCCAGGTTTATCCATTGCTAAACGTATATCTGCAATACATTTATCTAAAGCACGTAATTTATCCCGTAAATCGGACATATCAGCAGCATTAGCAAGGCTTTCTGCCAGGATATCTCGGGATAGTTCTGATATTTGACGACTACTTAATATATCACTAAAAAAAGTAGAGGCTATTTCAGGTAGCTGATGAGCTTCATCAAGAATTACTGCATTTGCACTAGGTAATAACTCCCCAAAACCTTCTTCTTTAAGTGCTAAATCAGCAAAAAACAGATGATGATTTACCACGACAACATCAGCCTCCTGAGCTTTTTTTCGAGCTAATGCGACATAACATTCTGCATAATTAGGACACTCAGCACCTAAACAGTTATCAGCAGTCGAGGTAACCGAAGACCAGATTTCTGCATCGCGAGGCACGCTATTTAACTCAGCAATATCCCCTGTAATCGTAATAGCTGACCAATCAACAATACGTTGGATATGCGTAATGGAACGACGATCATTAAAACGTCCATCCGATTGGCTACGTTGCATACGATAAATACAAAGATAATTAGCACGACCTTTTAATAATGCCGTTTTACTACTTGTTTTAAGTGCTTTTTTAACTAAAGGAAGATCTTTTAGATAAAGCTGATCTTGCAATGTTTTACTACCTGTCGAGATAATAATACGTCCACCAGAGGCGATAGCGGGCGCAAGATAGGCAAAGGTTTTACCAACACCCGTACCCGCTTCAATAACAGCCATTGAATAATTTTTAATAGCTTCCCCAACAGCTCCTGCCATTGCTTGCTGCTGAGGGCGAACTTGGAAGTTCTTAATTTCTCTAGCAAGAGGACCATCTTCCCCCAATAAGCCTTGCCAATCTATTTCGTTTTGCATAGTTCAGTGCCTATTTGAGCTTATAGGGTGAGGATAAGTACCCGCACAAAACTAATCTAACCATTTAACCCCTGTTTTCCAATCTTCTTCGTTATTGCTTTGGTCACATAGCCCACTATGCTCCCGTCGCAATGTCTTGAATATCAAAAAACAGGGAAACTAAATTTTGTTATATTAATTTTGCTTGGGTACTTACCACTACAGAAAATTATGGAGAATTACTTCATAAGCAGATGAACACAATAAATTAAGATGTTTAATGTCTTTAATGTCTTTAATGTCTTTAATGTCTTTAATGTCTTTTATTGTATTCATTCACCTCGGCCATTGCGCGATCATCACCTGATTTTTTAGCTACTTTAGATATAAGTTGCCAATTTTTACTGACCATTTGATCATTATTTGATG
>JALVDG010000253.1 GCA_027009095.1 Thiotrichaceae bacterium | reverse complement strand
CGCCAGCGGCATTACCCCATGGATGACCCAATGTACCACCACCAAACTGTAGTACTGAATCATCACCGAAGATACTAACCAGTGCAGGCATGTGCCATACATGAATACCTCCAGAGGCAACCGGTAAAACACCTGGCATAGAACCCCAATCCTGATCGAAGAAAATACCACGAGAACGATCTTCTTTTACGTACGAATCGCGCATAATATCAATCCAGCCCAAGGTTGCATCGCGATCACCTTCAAGCTTGCCCACAACCGTACCAGAGTGGAGATGATCACCACCAGACAAACGCAGGATTTTGGTCAATACGCGGAAATGAATACCGTGATGAGGATTACGATCCAGTACCGCGTGCATCGCACGGTGAATGTGTAACAGCATGCCATTATCCTGACACCATTGTGCTAGCTGTGTATTTGCTGCCCAACCACCCGTAATGTAGTCATGCATGATAATCGGTGCACCAATCTCTTTTGCATATTCAGCACGTTTCATCATTTCATCTGATGTTGGTGCCGTTACGTTTAGATAATGACCTTTGCGTTCACCTGTTTCAGCTTCTGCCTTATGAATAGCTTCCATTACGAAGTCAAAACGATGTCTCCAGCGCATGAATGGCTGAGAGTTTACGTTCTCATCATCCTTGGTAAAATCAAGACCACCACGAAGTCCTTCATAACAGGCGCGACCGTAGTTTTTCGCAGAAAGCCCCAGTTTTGGCTTGATAGTACAACCTAGAAGAGGACGACCGTATTTGTTTAATAAATCACGCTCGACCTGAATACCCTGAGGTGGACCATTACAGGTCATAACATAAGCAATTGGGAAACGAATATCTTCAAGGCGTAAGGCACGCAGTGCTTTAAACCCGAATACATTACCTACTAATGAAGTCATCACATTGACAACTGAGCCTTCTTCAAAAAGATCAATTGGGTAAGCGATGAACGCATAGAAACAGGTATCATCACCGGGTACGTCTTCGATTGCGTATGCACGCCCCTTATAGTAATCAAGATCTGTTAACAAATCTGTCCACACAGTTGTCCATGTACCCGTTGAAGATTCTGCTGCAACCGCTGCTGCAACTTCTTCACGTGGTACACCATCTTGAGGAGTCACTTTAAAACAAGCCAGAATATCCGTATCTTTAGGGGTGTATTCTGGCATCCAATAAGTTTCACGGTATTCTTTTACACCGGCATCATATTGCTTAGCCATATTCGTTCCTGTATTAGTTAATTATGTGGAGCGAAGAACTATGCATTAAGCATAATATAAATAAAACTAAGGATTTAATTAGTAATAAATAAGAAATGCTTATATATATAAAATAATAAAACATCGTAATATTCGATGCTTTATTCTATTTAATCTGTTTTTACGGGAATTTATTTGCTGTTATTAATAATAAGAAAAATATTTACTAAATATTATTTGTATAAGTATTGATTATGATGATAGCTAAATTAATAGTTTAAATAAGGTTCTGTTATGCCTCATATTTCCCTACGACAAATTCGAATTTTTGATTCTGTGGCTCGTTATCAAAGCCATACAAGAGCAGCTGAAAAACTTTATATGACGCAACCTGCTGTCTCGATGCAGATGAAACAATTAGAAGAAAATCTTGGTATTGATCTATTCGAAAGACAAGGAAGATCATTAGCTTTAAGTGATTCTGGTAAAAAGTTGCGCATCTATACTAATAAAATAATTGATGCTTTTGAAAGCATGATAGATTATGTCGACAAAATAAAAGGATGCCACACTGGTCATTTAACGATTTCTGTTGCTACAACCGCTAATCATTTTACAACCCGTATTCTTTCTGATTTTTCTGAAAAGTATCCAGAAATTACCATTAGTCTTGATGTAACCAATCGTCAAAGTATTCTTCAGCAACTTGATAATTTTGAACCAGATTTAGTTATCATGGGAGAGCCACCTAAAGGACATGGTTTAAAATCAGAGAAATTTATGACTAACCCGCTGGTTATCATTGCTCCACCAGGTCATAAGCTACTTCAAAAGAAGAAAAAACTAACCATTAATGATCTTGATGGAGAAAAATTTGTCGTACGGGAAAAAGGCTCTGGTACTAGAGAGTGTATTGAACGCTATTTTAAAAAGTCAGAAAAGACTTTTACAACAACGCTAGAAATGACAAGCAATGAAGCAATAAAACATGCCGTTTCCGCAGGTTTTGGACTGGGAATTGTGTCATTACACACCATCGAACTAGAGCTTCTTAATAATCATCTTGCTATATTAGATGTAAAAGGCTTCCCTCTACAACGATATTGGCATTTAGTCACCCGACAAGGTAAAGCCATATCACCCGTCACAGAAGCATTTAGATCCTTTTTATTAGAAAAATCTGAAGAGTTTGTGATTGAATAGTTGTCAAACCCCGATAGATCATAAACATTCTTCTTGAATAATTCTGGTTTCTTTTTATACCATGCCATTGGTTTGAGGGTGTGCAGATTTGGTCAGGCGATGTTCAATGTCATTTTTTGCAAAACACTTGATGAACAAAATGTGTAACTTCTCATAATCCACAGGCACGTTTAAAATCAATAACTTGCAGTGTATAAAAAATACACACCTTGGTTTTTAGCATAGCTAAACCATTGATTTTTTCTTTTTAGAAAGTGAAAAAATGAAATTTAGCTATAAAAATAATCATTTC
>JALVDG010000252.1 GCA_027009095.1 Thiotrichaceae bacterium | reverse complement strand
TATTCGTTGTTTTACTTTTAGCATTATCTGACTTGCTATAGTTAAGTGCCCAGGTATTTTCCCAATCAATAACATCCGTCAATTCATGTGTTAATGTCATATTATTATTAAAGGTATTGCTATTAGCATTCTTTTTCTTGGTTCTTGTATAAATTGCTTCATTCGAGAACTGTGTTTGATTACTTAATGGACGATGGTATTCAGCACCTACTTCTATAGCAGGTTTATTTTTTTTACCATCAAAGTCGCTTAGTACTTGACCAATACCTGCACGTACTAACCAACCATGCTTACGTGTTGAAATACGCTCGTTATTGAGCACATCATAAGCTTTAATGGTACCTTTTGCGCCGAGAGAACCGCCATTTTTAAGTGCTTTTTCAATATCTGCAAACCAATATTGTTTGTAATCTTTTGCCCCATGCTTACTACGATACTCCGCTTCTTTCGCAATAATATTAGCAATTGATTGGTAAGCACTATTCGGAATATCACCACCAAGACTACCATTTTTACGCAGTGCCTGAACAACACGGATAGCACGAGCCATTGGTGTAACATTGACTACACGACCATAACCAACACCAACGGTTGCCTTTGTGAAAATATTATCTTCACCTTTTTTAGCAATAGCTTCGCCTTTTCCATACCAAAAAGCGGCATTGCTATTCGGTCTAAAATAGTTATCAACTGTTGCTGAGCCTGTAAGAAGGTAATCAGATGTTGAAGCATCGCCTTTATTAGCGCCACGGTCACGATGACCTACACCATTAAAAGCTAATTTAGTATTACGACTTGCTGAGCTAAAGACTTTCTCATAGTCGATTGCTAAATCTAAATTATAATAAGATTGTGCCTGCTTACCACTACCCTTTTCTGGGTTGCCTTTACCTACTTGAAAGTTACCTGTGAGATAAGCATCCTCATAGGATGACGTGGCTTCTTTATAGTCAAATAATGAAGGCTCTGCAAAAGCAGATGAACTGATAAGCGTTGCTGCAATAGCGGTAGATAATAGAGTAGTTTGTTTCATGAAGGTATCCTCTTTGTTTTATATTTTTTTGTTGTAATAAGTTATCTGGTATTATAGTAGTACATTAAGCAGGAATTACGACTAATAATCAGACGGTTTAAACCCTTAATAATTACTATTCACTGTATTAGAGAATTTTAGATAAAGACATTTTACTATAAAAAGACAAGTTTTTATTTAATAAAAGTCAAACAAAGAAATAAAAAATAATTAAATATAACCTGAATCCGTGGCTTCAATAGCTTATGCTATCTGCCGTAGGGAAGTCACTGATTCAGGTATAAGTCATTCTTTTTTAAGACAGACGCTCACGTTTCTAATGAGTACTTGCTCTCGTTCCCATCGCTCCAGCGTGGGAATACATATTGAGCATTCAACAAAGTACAAATTTCAATGTTTAATTACAGGTGATTTGGATAGTTTATCCAAGTACTTTGGTGGCTGAAATAGTACGAGCAATAGTAATAATCCGTATGCGTTCCCACGCAGGAGCGATGGGAACGAGGGACTGCGTAACATCAGTTAATTATTTTTAGTTTCTTTTGCTAAATCTACATAATGTTTAGCCGAATACCCCAGAAAAGCAATCTCATCATCGTTTAAAGGGCGGGTTTGTTTAATAGGGTTGCCCAAATATAAATACCCAGATGCTAGTACTTTTTTAGGAGGAACAAGGCTACCTGCTGCAATCATGACATTATCTTCAATAATCGCTTTATCTAATATAACTGACCCCATACCAATAAGGCAGTTATTACCTATTGTACAAGCATGTAATGTTGCATTATGACCAACGGTTACATTATCACCAATAATTAATGGAGACCCTGTGCTAAAAGTTGACTCAGGATTAGCATGAGTTACATGCAATACTGCACCGTCTTGAATATTGCTACGTTTGCCTATTTTAATAAAATTAACATCACCTCTTATCACTGCCATTGGCCATACAGAACTCTCCTCCCCAATGGTGGTTTGTCCGCTAACAAATGCCATATCATCAATGTAGACCGATGAAGCAATACTGGGCATATAATTTGCAAATTTTCTAATGGTCATATTATTTCTGTATCGTTGATTATCTTTATTCAAAGAGACTCAGTGCCCGCGTAAAATTAATCTATTATAAATTTAGCCTTGTTTTTAAGCTGAACTCAGGTTGCATAAATCAGTTAGAAAAACTAACGAACACAAAAAAGCCCAGATAATATCTAGGCTTTTTTGTGTCTGTTATTATATGTCTAACGTTTCAGGCAAAAACAACAGAGAAGAAACTAATCCAAGCCCAAACAATAAGAGCAGTTACTAATACCATTGGTAAACCAAAATCTAAGCTAAACATTTTTTATGTCTCCAGCAAATATAAAATATGAGCAAAGATTAAAGCATAAGTTGATCTTGATCAAGTTGTGCTTAATTTTAGTGCTTACTTACGATTATGAAACTGGGTTCATAGTTTAATAAAGTTATCATTAGCTCTATACTTGGGAGCTTTGAAAAAATTGTAACTACTCGGCTTGTGCTATATTTTGCTCGAGTTCATAGAAAAAAAGGGGTAATTTATCTATATAAATTATCACTTTAACGAAATGATCGCACAATATAAAGTGTGATAGATATTTAGAGTATTAAATTTTTTCGGAGTCGAGTGCTTTAAAAACTGCTGTATTTA
>JALVDG010000251.1 GCA_027009095.1 Thiotrichaceae bacterium | reverse complement strand
AGAAAGTGAAAAAATGAAATTTAGCTATAAAAATAATCATTTCTGATTTTGTAAAACACTATAAGCTATTGTTTTATAAGGCTGCCCGCAAGTTATGAGAAGCTACCATCATCCTCTGATAACTATTTGAATCTTTTGAAGGTTTATTTTAATGTCGTGTTTAATACTAAATCATAAGCGCAGGCTGAAGCTTAAGCTCCAGTTGTCCTGCGTAGACTTATAATTACTTACTTCGGTAGGTAATTCTACCCTTCGTTAAATCATAAGGTGTTAATTGTACGGTAACTTTATCACCTGTCAGTATGCGAATATAATTTTTGCGCATACGTCCAGAAATATGGGCATTTACAATGTGTCCATTTTCTAATTCAACGCGAAACGTTGTATTTGGTAATGTTTCAATTACCGTTCCTTCCATTTCAATATGTTCTTCTCTAGCCATGCCTGTTTTTTAATCTCTTTAAATTTTCTAAAATAATGTGTAACAAATATTTATAATAAAGGGGAGTACACATCATCATTTTATTATCTTAAAATTGCCGACCATAATATTTGCAATGGTCAGAACTTGTAAGACTTTTAGCAGCGACGCATTATCCACCACTCACCTTGTATGACAAGTGATTTCTGATACATTCACTAGATTTAGCTATAAATTGTGTTTTATTTGTACAATTTTGCTAATCTGAGTCTCTTGTTATGTTAAAGGACTTGTAGCAATGTAGGATATGGTCACAAAATATTAATATCAATTAGCATGAAAATAATACCCTTAAAGCTATATTCTTACTTAGCTGAATCCGTGACTTTACTACGGCATAGTGAAGCCACGGATTCAGGTTTTAGATAAAGCTTTAAAAATAAGTGAGAGGAAATAAAATGGCATTTGCCGCAGTATTCCCCGGTCAGGGATCCCAATCAACAGGTATGTTGGCAGACTTATCAGAATCATTTTCGGAAGTGAAAGAAACATTTGAACAAGCATCGGATGTTCTTGGTAAAGATTTATGGGCATTGACAAAAACAGATGATGGCTCATTAAACCACACTGAAAATACACAGCCTGTTATGTTAGCAGCAGGTGTTGCCGTGTGGAGAGTTTGGCAATCTCAAGGTGGTGAGCTACCTGTTGGCATGGCGGGTCACAGTTTAGGTGAATATAGTGCATTAGTATCATCGGGTATTTTATCTTTTGAAAGTGCTATTACATTAGTGGCGAATAGAGCGAGTTTTATGCAACAAGCAGTTGTTGAAGGCGAGGGTGCAATGGCGGCTATAATCGGTTTAGATGATGATAAAGTCGTTAGTGTGTGTGCAAATGCAGCTGAAGATGGTGTTGCGGAAGCGGTAAACTTTAACTCTCCAGGACAAGTCGTTATCGCAGGTGATGTTAAAGCAATTGATAGAGCGATTGAGCAGCTAAAAGAAGCAGGAGCAAAGCGAGCGATTAAACTGGCAGTGAGTGTGCCATCGCACTGCTCTTTGATGAAGGGTGCTGCTGAGCAGTTAGCAGAGAAACTATCTGCTACTACACTAAATGATGCAATAACACCAGTGCTACATAATGTAAATGCTCAAAGCTTAAATAATACAGACGATATTAAAGTCGCCTTATCTGAGCAATTATTCAAACCTGTTCGCTGGGTTGATACGATTAATAATCTAAAAAATGATTTATCCGCAGATAGCATTATAGAGTTTGGTCCTGGAAAAGTTCTGTTTGGATTAAATCGTCGTATTGATCGAAAGTTAGGGAATATATGTGTGCATGATACGGCATCATTAGAAAAAGCATTAGACCTGAATCCGTGACTTCACTACGGCACAGTGAATAAGCTATTGACTCATCACGGGTTTAAAAAATACCCGCTTAACCTAAGGGTGAAGCTAAGATTTTTTATAATCCCGTGCTAAACCAATATCTTATCCCCTGTTATCCGCATTGAAATCACGGATTCAGGTTGGAATTAAGCAATACTTAGGATTAAATAAAATGAATTTAGATGGAAAGGTGACACTTGTTACAGGTGCTAGCCGAGGCATAGGGCGTGCAATTGCAGAAACACTAGGAAACTCTGGTGCTACTGTTGTTGGTACGGCAACAAGTGAAGCGGGAGCGCAGGCAATTACCGATTATTTTGCTGAGGCAGGTATCACAGGCAAAGGAATGGTGCTCAATGTAGCGGATGATGACTCTATTGCAGCAACTTTAAAAGCTATTGTTGCTGATTTTGGTGCAATCTCAATCTTAGTCAATAATGCAGGTATTACACGCGATAATTTACTGATGCGTATGAAGGATGATGAATGGAATGACATCATTACTACTAATCTTACTTCAGTCTTTAAACTGAGCAAAGCCTGTTTACGTGGCATGATGAAAGCAAGGCAGGGACGTATTATTTCGATAGCATCAGTGGTTGGTGCAACAGGAAATGCAGGTCAAGCAAACTATGCCGCAGCAAAGGCAGGTATTGTTGGTTTCTCGAAATCGTTAGCTCGCGAGATTGGCTCTAGAGGTATTACAGTCAATGTTGTAGCGCCTGGCTTTATTGATACCGACATGACTAAAGCCTTATCTGATGATCAGCGTAACGCTATGCTGAAGGGGATTCCACTTGGTAAACTAGGTTCTCCTGAAGATATTGCTAATGCAGTGCTATTTTTAGCATCAGATATGGGTGCTTATGTTACAGGTGAAACACTCCACATAAATGGTGGTATGTATATGGCATAATTTTTAGGAATGTCTATTATTGATTGACATAATAGGCTCTTTTAAGGATTAACACTAAAGTGAGTGCATCATGAAAGTATTTTTATTACAATGCACCGCTGGAAATCAATAGAATTTTTTAAAAGAAGGAAATAAATATCATGAGTGATATCGAAACACGCGTTAAGAATGTTGTTATTGAGCAGTTAGGCGTAGAAGAAAGCGAGGTAACGAATGAAGCATCATTTATTGATGATTTAGGCGCGGATTCACTAGATACCGTTGAGTTAGTGATGGCTTTAGAAGAAGAGTTTGGAACTGAAATTCCAGATGAGGAAGCTGAAAAAATTACAACAGTACAGTTAGCGATTGACTACGTTGAGAATCATAGCGTATAAATGTTAGTCGTTTAAATTTTTAAACCGTAGCTTTTGTAAAGCTACGGTTTTATTTTTTAAGTATTAATATAGATTTATCAGGAAAGGATAAATTTTTTCCTGATAAATCTGCTATATGGAAAATAATATTGTGTCAAAACGTCGCGTTGTTGTTACTGGTTTAGGAATTGTCTCTCCTGTTGGTTCTAAAATAGATACAGCATGGAAAAATATTGTTGAAGGGAAAAGTGGTATCAATGTAATCAGCCGAGATCTGTTTGATACCAGTGACTTTACGGTAAAGATTGCAGGTAATGTCAAAGATTTTGATGTCGATGCTTATGTAAAACGCAAAGACCAGCGTCGTATGGATCCTTTTATTTTCTATGGTATTGGCGCAGGTACAGATGCTCTTGCCGATTCTGGCATCGTAGTAACTGAGGAAAATGCTGAGCGTATTGGCACGATTGTTGGTTCTGGAATAGGTGGTTTAGGTACGATAGAGAAAAATTATCAAGCTTATTTAGATGGTGGTCCTCGCAAGATTTCACCTTTTTTTGTGCCTGGCAGTATCGTTAATATGGTGGCAGGTAACCTATCCATTATGCACGGTCTAAAAGGGCATAATATGTCGCCTGTTTCTGCCTGTGCGACAGCAACACACAGTATTGGTGATGCGATGCGTATGATCCAATATGGTGATGCAGATATTATGCTAGCAGGTGGTGCTGAGATGGGATCAACTCCACTTGGAATTGGTGGTTTTGCTGCTGCGAGAGCCTTATCAACGAATAATGACGATCCAGAAGAAGCGAGTCGTCCATGGGATAAAGACCGTGATGGTTTTGTTCTTGGAGATGGTGCTGGGATTATTCTTCTTGAAGAGTATGAATCAGCAAAAGCTCGTGGTGCAGATATATACTGTGAGTTAGCCGGCTTTGGTATGAGTAGTGATGCTTTCCATATGACCTCTCCTTCTAAAGATGGCGAAGGTGCAGCGCGTTGTATGGCGCATGCACTAAAAGATGCTGGCTTAAATGCTGAAGATGTTGACTATATCAACGCACATGGTACATCAACACCTGCGGGAGATGTTGCGGAAACCCAGGCAGTAAAACGTGCAATGGGTAATCATGCGAGTTCTGTTGCGGTTAGCTCCACTAAATCAATGACAGGTCACCTATTGGGTGCAGCAGGTGGTATTGAAGCAATCTTTAGTATTTTAGCCATTCGTGATCAAATTATTCCTCCTACTATTAACCTAACAACCCCCGATCCTGCTTGTGATCTTGACTATGTGCCAAATATTGCGCGTGAGACAAAAATAGATGTAGCAATGAGTAACTCATTTGGCTTTGGCGGAACAAACGGAACACTTGTTTTCAAAAAAATCTAAGCAATTCGTAGAATGACAACATTGGTTAATGGACAGCTAACAGATTCATTAGCCGTGTCGGATCGCGGTTTACAATATGGTGATGGTGTTTGGGAGACAATACCTATCTCTTTTTCTTGTCCCATATTATTAGATAAACATTTAGAGCGATTAAAATGGGGATGTAAAGCGTTAAACTTACAAGGCTTAGACGAAGCTTTGTTGCGTGAAGAAATTGCTTATTTTACGAAAGACGTAGGGCATTCTATTTTAAAGATAATCATTACTCGTGGCTCTGGTGGGCGTGGTTATTCTTCACAAGGCTTGTCATTTCCCACGCGCTTGCTCAGCCTGCATAATGTTCCCCAAGGTATTCACGCCTATCGTCGTCATGGTATTAGTGTTCAATTTTGTGATACTCGTTTAGCACACAACCCTCAACTTTCAGGATTCAAACACTTAAATAGGTTGGAGCAAGTTTTAGCTCGTAGTGAATTATCAGATAAGTTTCAAGAAGGTATTGTTTGTGATATTGAGGGAAATGTCATTGAAGGAACGATGAGTAATTTGTTCTTGATTTCTCATCAAAAAATTATCACACCGCTACTTGATCAATGTGGCATAAAGGGCATTATGCGTGCTTATATAATCTCTTTGCTGGATAAAAAGAATATTGACTTAATCGAAAGAGAAGTTTCTATTGATGACGTGGAGTCAGCAGATGGACTCTTCTTTAGTAATTCTGTTATTGGTTTATGGCCTGTAGCACAATTAAACAATAAAGCCTTTGATTATAAAGAAAATACCTTTTCATCGGATGTCATCAAATTTTTACAAAATAATATCTATAAATTAGAAACACATCTCCCTTTATCATCTTAAAAATTTTAGAGAACAATCAATGATGAAAGTAATAAAATGGTTATTTCTGCTTTTGATAATAGCAATATTCGTCTTAGGTGTCGTAGGAAATAACTTTTATAACAAGTATAAAACACAGCAAGTACAGGCGGATATAGCAAGCTTTGAAATTAAGAAAGGCAGTAGTATTCGCACAGTAGCAAAAAATCTAGAAAAACAAGGAATATTTGAGCCTGCACTTGCTTTCGTCGCTTTAGCAAAAATCTTAGGACAAGATACTAAAATTAAAGCAGGGGAGTTTTCTCTAAAAAAAGGTATGACACCTGAGGATGTTTTAAAACACTTCACTCAGGGCGCAACAATACAATATCAAACAAAAATAATTGAAGGGAATACTTTCAAAGAAATAATAAAAGTAATTAAAGCTGATACTAATCTTGTACAAACACTAAGTGATGATGATTATCGTAATATAATGAGCTTAATGGGAACAGTAGAAGGAGATAAATATAATCATCCAGAAGGTTGGTTTTTCCCCGATACATATAGCTATCCACGCAATACAACGGATTTACAGTTTTTGAAGCGTAGTCATAAAGCGATGATAAAGTATTTGAAAAAAGAATGGGAAAATCGAGAAGTACATCCTAAAATAAAAACGCCTTATGATGCCTTGATTCTTGCCTCAATAGTAGAAAAAGAAACAGGACAATCAAGTGAGCGTCCTATGATTGCACGTGTTTTTTTAAACCGTTTAGAAAAAGGTATGATGTTACAGACTGATCCTACGATTATTTATGGTCTAGGTGATGCATTTGATGGCAATATTCGTAAGCGCGATTTAAAAAAAGATAATCCTTATAACACCTATACCCGAACTGGTTTAACACCCACGCCTATTACTACTCCGAGCGCAGAAGATATTAAGGCGGTATTACACCCTGCACAGTCCGATGCGCTTTATTTTGTTGCCAGAGGAGATGGTACCTCTCATTTTTCAAAAACATATTCAGAGCATAAAAAGGCAGTTATTCGCTATCAACTAAAAGGTAATGCTAAACGATATCAGGGTGATAAATAATGTCGGGAATATTTATCACTTTCGAAGGGGTTGAAGGTGGTGGCAAGACAACTAATATTGAATTTGTGGCAAAAGCCTTAGAAAAGGCAGGAAAGCCAATAGTATTAACACGCGAACCAGGTGGCACAAAGGTGAGTGAGGCTATTCGTGAAGTGCTTTTGTCTAAAGAACTTCCTGCAATGCATCACGACACTGAACTTTTATTGATGTTTGCCGCGAGAGCAGAGCATTTACAAAGCAAAATACTCCCTGCATTAGCGCAAGGAAAATGGGTACTATGTGACCGCTTTACCGATGCAAGTTATGCCTATCAAGGTGGTGGTAGAGGTATTGATGTTAGTCGTATTGCGACACTTGAAACATGGGTGCAAGGAGATTGCCGACCTGACTATACCTTCTTGTTTGATCTCGATGCACAAACGGGCTTAAGCAGAGTAAGAAGCAGAGGGGAGACTGACCGTATCGAACAAGAGAGTATTGATTTTTTCAATAGAATTAGAGCGAAATACCTTGAAATGGCAAAGCAGCATTCTGATCGCTATAGAATTATCAATGCCCAAGCTGATTTACCTCAAGTTCAGCAGCAAGTAGCCGATGTATTAAGTGATATAATCAATACACAGCAAGCAAATACTTTAATTTAAATGATTTATTCATGGCATCAACCCGCATGGGATCAATTAGTAGCGACGCGTAGTAGCAATCACTTAGCTCATGCATTATTAATTTCTGGTCAAAGTGGCACAGGAAAACATACTTTTGTGACGACCTTAGTTAATAGTTTACTTTGCGAATCACCTTGTGAAGACCTTCATGCCTGTGGTCAATGTAAAAGTTGTAAAACTCATCAAGCAGGTGCTCACCCCGATTATCAAGACATTATTCTTGCCCCTGATAAAACACAAATAGTTGTTGATCAAATTAGAAGTCTAAATAGCTTTTTACATAAAAGTAGAAGCTATAAAGCTTATCGAGTTGTTTTTATTAGTCCTGCGGAAACCTTAAATATAAATGCAGCAAATAGTTTATTAAAATCTCTGGAAGAACCCGTAGAAAATACAGTTATTATCCTGCTAACATCACAGCCATCAAGTCTATTAGCAACTATTAAAAGTCGTTGCCAACAGATTCACTTAGCTACCCCTACTAAAAAACAGTCACTCAAATGGCTCTCTCAGCAAACGACAAAACATACCCCTAGTGATTTGCTTGAAATGGCAGGGGGGCGACCTATAGCCGCATTATCCCTAGATGAAAGCAGCCAGTTTGAAAACAGACAAGAATTTGCCAATGACTTATCCGATGTTTTAGAGAAAAATAAAACAATAATAGAGGTTTCAAAAAAATGGCAATCCTTATCAAAACAAATATTATTAGACTGGCAAATTACTTGGGTACAACAGCTCATTAGACAGAGTTTTTCAAGTCAGTCTATTAAACCCAGCCTTAGAATAAACAGGACTTACCCAATTAATAAATTATGGATTTTGCATGACGAGCTAATAAAGCTTAAAGCGATAGCCCATACATCGCTAAATGCTCAATTATTTCTCGAAAATATGCTACTTTCTTGGTCTAAATTATAGCTAATAATAAAAAATCACATGGATCAACAACGTAACGTTTTAGAACTCATTATCAGTAATAAAACCTCTCTACACGCAAGTTATATGCCTTTTTTAAAAGGTGGTGGACTATTTGTACCTACCGAAAAAGATTTTAACTTTGGTGATGAGGTCATTGTGGTGACGAATATTGCCTATCTTAATAAAAAAATTGCAATTCCAGGAAAAGTAGCATGGATTTCATCTAAAAGTGGCGCAAATAGTCAACAGGGGATTGGTATCGTCTTTTTTGGTCCAACCAAGTTAAAAATTAAATTAGCGGTTGAATCTATACTCGGTGATTTAGCAAACAAACCTGCTTTAAATCACCTCTATTAAGATATCATTAGAAGAAACTTGTTGAGTTGCCTCTTCGAGGTATAATTCAGACTTTTTATAAATGAGTAGCATATATGTTAACGGACTCTCATTGTCATCTTGATAAAATCAAATTAGATTTATTTGATAATAATTTCGATAATATAATTTCATCCGCGACAGAAGCAGATGTTAGTCGTTTATTGTGTGTCTGTATCGACTTAGAACGATTTGATGACGTACATCAAATTGCTCAAAAATATCCACATATTTATTGTTCTGTAGGTGTTCATCCAACCAGTGAGGGCGTGAAAGAGCCAACAGTTGATGATCTTATACATTTAGCTAAAAGTGATCGTGTCATCGCAATTGGTGAAACAGGTTTAGATTATTTTCGTATTAGCGATGATGATAAAGATATGGAGTGGCAGCGTGATCGGTTTCGTATTCATATTCATGCTGCTAAAGAAACAAAGAAACCACTTATCATACATACACGATCAGCAAAGGAAGATACTCTAAAAATTCTTAGCGAAGAAAAGGCAAGTAGTGTGGGTGGTGTGATGCATTGTTTTGCAGAAGACTGGGAAATGGCTCAAAAATCATTAGATTTGAATTTCTATATTTCTTTCTCAGGTATTGTTACCTTTAATAGTGCTAAAGAGCTTCAATTTGTTGCACAGCAAGTTCCCGAAGACAGAATTCTTATTGAAACAGATTCCCCTTGGTTAGCCCCTGTACCTAAGAGAGGAAAATCAAACCAACCTGCTTATGTTAAATATGTTGCGGAAAAAATTGCAGATTTACGCGGTGATAGCTATGAGCATATTGCAAAAATAAGTAGTGAAAACTTCGAGCGGTTATTCAATATAACTTGAGCTTATTTAGTAACTACTCAGTTAGCACTTTCTTTTGCCGATTTCTGCGTTAAAAGTGCTCATTTATACGGATAAACTCCGTCTTTTTGCCTTAAACTCAAACAAAACAGAGCTCAATCTGAACAGTTACAAGTATTAATAAATTTGAAAATATTAAATAACAACTTTAGCCAAGCACTTGATATTTCATTTAAACCTAATAACAAAATTGCGATAGCTCTTGCCTTGCTGCATCTATTTGTAGCTATTATCTTTATTACAGCTACTCAACTTCCCCTTTATATACTGTTTATCACTATCTTAAGTTTGTTTATATCCTATCTTTACTATTATCTTTGGCATGTATCGTATAGCTTAAGTAAGTCTATTATAAATCTTAAAATTAATACTTCAGGTGAGTGGGCATTAGTAAACTCTAAAAATAAAACGATAAATGTAACCCTGCAACCAAGTAGTTTTGTTAGTCAGTATCTTTTATTATTGAATTTCAACTCACCTAACAATAAACAATACACCGTCTTAATAGAAAAAAGCATGGTCAGTCGGGATGAATATAGATATTTAAAGGTAAGACTGAAAACTAGTTAGGAGCTGATGTTACACAGTCACTCTTTAGAATATCAGTGAAGGTTTTCGTAGCCCTTTTTAAATTTAGGTTCTTTTGCTCTATTCCGTCACAGGGCTACGACTTACTTTCTTTTGCGTCGCCAAAAGAAAGTAAGCAAAGAAAAGGCGACCCAGCTAACCGCTTCCTCCTACGCTTTACCCGAGAGAATGGGCAGTGAAAAAACTCACTCCGT
>JALVDG010000250.1 GCA_027009095.1 Thiotrichaceae bacterium | reverse complement strand
TATGTAACAGGAGATATTTATGGATTGGCAACAAGTTATTGATAATCCATTTTTACAAGACCTTCCCTTCAAAATAGAACTAAATAAATGGGGAAAAATTCTTATGAGTCCTGTTAATAATAATCATGGAAACCTTCAATATAAAATTGGACATAGAATTCATAGTAGTAGTAAGCAGTCTGGAGAAATTATTATTGAATGCTCAATCACAACACCTGAAGGCGTAAAAGTTGCGGATGTAGCATGGGCATCAGATGAGTTTATAGCTAAGCATGGCTTTGATACCCCTTATAGTGTCGCACCTGAAATATGTGTGGAGATTGTTAGTCCTTCTAATTCAACAGAAGAAATGCAAGAAAAAATACGTTTATACCTAAATCAAGGAGCAAGGGAAGTTTGGATATGTGATCAAGATGGTAGTATTGAGTATTTTTCAAAAATGGGACAGATGGATAAATCAGCAGAAGTTTAGATAATTTCTCATGAAATAACTAATAACCTACATCCTTCGACAGACTCAGGATGCAGGTAAGTTACTCGATCTATAACTGTTTTAACCTTGCTCGAATCTCTGCAAGATTTGTTTCCTTAATCGACTTGCCATCTTTAAATACTGTTTCTAGTAGACCTTGTTCTTCCTGCTGTTTGCTTTGTTTATCAAACAGCACAAAACCATTAGTATCGGCTTCAACGCGTAATGGTTAGCCAAAAAAACTCGGGAATTGTGTTGATAATGGTAAACATCGGTACTTTGATATTGACTCGACTACCTTCTGGCAAGGCTTTTATTTTTAGTGGCAAGTAGCCTAAATTGTGCAAGTCTTCGATGTGATCTAGCGGGATGGCGTCAACACCTAATGATTTATCCATGCGTTTTTTGTATCGGGCGATAACGTTTTCTTTAGGCTGGCTAAAAAAGCCTTCATCCCATGCTTTGATTAAATAATTTTTGATAAAGCCTTGTAAACCAACAAAGTAGGGCAATCGCACTTAAATTTAGTTGACTTTAATGAACATTGTAAAATCAGCAAGTTACAAGGCTCGTAATCTTGAGAATAAATAAAATTCACGAATTTTAAAATTATGTGAATTGTAAGTAGTTGATTTTACAAGCCACTAATTTAAGTGCGATTGTCCTATCGGTCTTAGTGCTTGGATAAATTATAAAAATAATTGATAGATTCTCTTGAATTCATTTTCTTAAACCCTACCTTATACGCAGTCATCGGTATATTGCGGTCATTCCATTGAATATGCCGAAAAATCATCATCAATTCCTTTGTAGAGAGATACTAATGAGTAGCGAAAATAATCAGTCTGAGCAAGATAAAGAAGCCACAGCTACAGTCAACTCTGAAGAAAGCGTAGAGCAAGTCGATGAGCAGATGGACGAGCAAGTCGATGAGCAGATGGATGTTGATCAGAGCGAAGAGTCGGAAGATGCCATCGAGCAGTTACGTGAGGAGTTAGCGAAAGCAGAAAATAAAGCAGCTGAGAGCTGGGATACTTTAATTCGCCTACAGGCAGAAATGGATAATCAACGCAAACGTAGCGAAAAGCAGGTGTCAGATGCACATAAATTTGCAGTACAGAAATTTGTGGAGCAACTTCTACCTGTTATCGATAGCTTAGAAATGGGTTTGCAAGCAGAAGGCGACCTTGAAAGCATTCGTGAAGGCATGAGTTTGACGTTAAAGCAGTTTGAGTCAGTGATGGAAAAATCAAATCTAGAGGCAATTGATCCTTTAGGTGAAAAGTTTGATCCTGAATTTCATCAAGCAATGGCAATGCAACCAAGTGAAGAGTATGACGATGGTATGGTATCTGCGGTAATGCAGAAAGGTTATACACTAAATGGTCGTTTGGTTCGTCCTGCTATGGTGATGGTTGCGAAGAATACATAGATTTTAAGTATAAGTTTTTGATAAAAACTTGTTCTTATCATTTGTTTTTTGCTTGAATTAAACAAAATCAACCGCACTTAACTGGTACCCATCAAACCAAACTTGTTGGAGTACTAATATCTTAAATGAGTCTTGAAAATTAGGGCTTGTGAATAAATTATTAGAATATGAAATAAGGCTTTTTTGGGTAAGTCCCTATTTATAAGCCGTGAAAAATTGGAGAATATCATGGGAAAAATTATTGGAATCGATTTGGGTACTACCAATTGTTGTGTCGCGGTAATGGAAGGCGATACCCCAAAGGTTATTGAAAATGCAGAGGGCGATCGTACAACACCTTCGATTGTTGCTTTCACAGGTGAGGAAGTTTTAGTCGGTCAGCCTGCAAAACGTCAGGCAGTAACTAACCCAGAGAATACCTTGTTTGCTATTAAGCGTCTTATTGGTCGTACATATGACGAAGAGGCAGTACAAAAAGATATTAAATTAGTGCCTTATAATATTATCAAAGCAGATAATGGCGATGCTTGGGTTGAAGCGGATGGCAAAAAAATGTCTCCTCCCGAGGTTTCTGCGCGTATTTTACAAAAACTAAAAAAAGATGCCGAGGCTTATTTGGGTGAAGAGGTAACCGAAGCAGTTATTACAGTTCCCGCGTACTTTAATGATTCTCAACGACAGGCAACAAAAGATGCAGGTAAAATCGCAGGTTTAGATGTTAAGCGTATTATCAATGAGCCTACCGCAGCAGCACTTGCTTTTGGTATGGATAAATCATCGGGTGATAGTACCATTGCTGTTTATGACTTAGGTGGTGGTACATTTGATGTATCGATTATTGAAATTGCTGAAATAGATGGTGAGTACCAGTTTGAAGTACTTTCTACCAATGGTGATACCTTCCTTGGTGGTGAAGATTTCGATATGCGTCTGATTGACTATCTTGCGGATGAGTTCAAGAAAGACAATGGGGTTGATCTTCACAATGATCCACTTGCACTACAGCGTTTGAAAGAAGCAGCAGAAAAGGCAAAAATTGAGCTTTCATCTACATCTCAGACGGATGTGAATTTGCCTTATGTCACAGCAGATGCATCAGGTCCTAAGCATTTGAATGTAAAAGTAACTCGTGCAAAATTAGAATCTTTAGTTGAGGACTTAGTAAAGCGTACCATTGAGCCTTGTAAGATGGCATTGAAAGATGCTGGTGTTTCTGCAAATGAAGTCAACGATATTATTTTGGTTGGTGGTCAGTCGCGCATGCCAATGGTTCAAGAGGAGGTGGCTAGCTTCTTTGGTAAAGAGCCACGTAAAGATGTGAACCCTGATGAAGCTGTTGCAGTAGGTGCTGCGATTCAAGGTGGTGTGTTAGGTGGCGGTGTTACCGACGTTCTATTGTTAGATGTTACGCCATTGTCTCTGGGTATTGAGACAATGGGTGGTGTTATGACGAAATTGATCGAGAAAAATACAACAATCCCAACAAAAGCACAGCAGATTTTTTCAACAGCAGAAGATAACCAAAGTGCGGTTACTGTTCACGTATTACAAGGTGAACGTGAGATGGCAAGTGGTAATAAATCGTTAGGTCGTTTTGATTTAACGGATATTCCACCCGCACCTCGTGGTCAGCCTCAAATTGAAGTCTCTTTAGATATTGATGCAAATGGTATTTTAAATGTATCAGCAAAAGATAAAGCGACAGGTAAAGAGCAATCAATTGTGATTAAAGCTTCTTCTGGTCTTTCAGATGAAGAAATTGAAAAAATGGTTAAGGATGCAGAAGCACATGCTGATGAAGATAAGAAAGCACGTGAGTTAATCGATGCACGTAACCAAGCCGATGGTATGGCGCATTCAACGGAAAAATCGTTGAAAGATTTAGGCGATAAAATTGATGCAGCTGAAAAGACTAAAGTTGAAACATTAATCAAAGATTTAAGAGAGTTGATTAAAGGTGACGACAAAGAAGCCATCGAGAAGAAAACAGAAGAGCTTATGCAAGCATCGGGGGCTTTAGCACAAGCGGCTGCGGCACAAGCAGGAACACCAGCAGGTGAACAAGCAGCGAAAGATGCTAAAGCTGATGCTGATGAAGACGTGGTTGATGCTGAGTTTGAAGAAGTGGATGATAAGAAAAAATAAGTAATAAAACTAGTGCTCCAACCGCGTTTTGAGTTGTTGTATCCGTCAATATAACGTGGTTGGAGTACTAGTTGCTTTAAAGAATTTTATAGGCACGAGAGGAGCTTCCGCTCGGGCCTGCTTTTTTTTCAGGAGAGTCTAAAAAAGAGTATCTAAAATAAATTAGACTCCCTTTCTTTTAGATGCCCTTTCTTTTTAGGATAAAAAAATGTCTAAACGAGATTATTACGAAGTATTAGGTGTACATAAAAACGTAAGCACAAAGGATTTGAAACGATCTTTTAAGCGTTTAGCGATGAAGTACCATCCTGATAGAAACCCTGGTGATGCTGAGGCAGAAGGAAAGTTTAAAGAAGCTAAAGAAGCATATGAAGTATTATCAGATGATCAAAAGCGTGCGGCTTACGATCAGTTTGGTCATGCGGGGGTAGACTCCTCAATGGGGGCTGGTCCTGGTGCGAGTGGTGGTTTTGGTGATATTTTTGAAGATGTCTTTGGTGATATTTTTGGAGGTACTAGACGCGGTGGTGGTGCTAACCGAGCTTATCGTGGTAGCGACCTTCAATATAATTTAGAACTAACACTTGAAGAAGCTGTTTTTGGTAAAAAGGTCGATATTCGCATACCGACACAAGAGCGTTGTGAGTCTTGTGGCGGTACAGGTGCTAAAAAAGGCACAAGCCCAGATAGTTGTTCAACCTGTCAAGGCATGGGGCAAGTGCGTATTCAGCAAGGATTTTTTGCCGTACAGCAAACCTGTCCTCACTGCAATGGTGTTGGTAAGGTTATCAAAGACCCTTGTGAGTCTTGTCATGGGCAAGGTACGGTAGAGAGAGAGAAAACGTTGGAAGTCAGCATTCCAATGGGTGTCGATACGGGAGATCGTATTCGCTTGTCAGGAGAAGGTGAGGCAGGTGTAAATGGTGGTCCATCAGGTGATTTGTATGTACAAGTTAGCCTGAAAAAGCATGAGTTATTTACGCGTGATGATACCGACTTGCATTGTGAAGTACCTATTCGTATTACCACAGCAGCACTGGGTGGGGAAGTTACAGTACCTACCTTATCAGGTGAAGTAACCTTAAAAGTACCTGCTGAGACTCAAACAGGACGTATATTCCGTTTACGGGGTAAAGGGGTGAAATCGGTGCGTAATGCGGTAGCGGGTGACTTATTGTGTAAAGTAGTGGTAGAAACGCCCGTTAATTTAACTGATCTACAAAAAACGCTTTTTAAAGAGATAGAGGCTTGTCTTAATAATGGCGGAGAGCGTCATAGTCCTCAGCAACATGGTTGGGGTGCCAAAGCTAAGACTTTTTTTGAGGATATTAAAGGTTGGTTTGACCCTGATAAGGATCAAGCTAAGAAAAAAAGTAAGTAATAACTATTTGAATAGTTATTTTTTTATATATTTTAGTGAGATAGCATAATGGTACGAATAGGCGTTGTTGGTGCGGCAGGTCGAATGGGGAAAACCTTAGTTGAAGCTTGTCATGAAAATGAGAAAACCGAGCTAACCGTAGCAACAGAGTACCCCGAAAGTTCTTTATTAGGTGCTGATGCGGGAGAGCTTGCAGGCATCGGAAAAAATGGGGTGATAATTGCCCCCTCTCCAGAGGATGCTGAGCAAGAGTGTGATGTCTTAATTGACTTTACGCGTCCTGATCCCACAATGGATCACTTAAGTTGGTGTTTAGAAAATAATAAAAGAATTGTTATCGGTACAACAGGCTTTAGTGAAGATGAAAAAGCGCAGATTTATGCCTCAGGTGCAATAGCTCCAATTGTTTTCGCGGCAAACTTTAGTGTAGGTGTCACACTCAGTTTAAAACTTCTGGATATAGCAGCAAGAGTAATGGGTGATGATGTGGATATTGAGATAGTTGAATCGCATCATCGTCATAAAGTAGATGCACCTTCGGGTACAGCTTTACGCATGGGTGAAGTGATCGCCGATGCTTTGGATCGTGACTTGACTGAATGTGCCGTTTACTCGCGTGAAGGCATTACGGGTGAGCGTGATCGTAAGACTATCGGTTTTCAAACCATTCGTGCAGGCGATATTGTGGGAGAGCATACCGTTATGTTTGCAGATATTGGTGAGCGTTTGGAAATTACCCATAAAGCATCAAGTCGTATGACTTTTGCAAAAGGAGCTATCCGTTCAGCGATTTGGTTAGCACAAAAAGAAGAGGGTGATAACGGTGTGTTTGATATGCAAGATGTGCTCGATCTAAAATAGTGTCCTGTTTTTTACTGCTTGATAATGGATCGCTACGAGCCGATGCGACAAAGCGATTACGTCAGTTAGCTCATGATTTAAGTTTAAAATCAGGGCAAAAAATCCACCCTGTTTCATTGCAACATGCTGATAAAATTTCTGTGGTAGAATTGGATGATCAGGCAGCACAAATATTAACCTCTTTTATAAGACAACGCCTAGCATTAGGTGATCATCATTTTATAATCTTGCCTTTATTCTTTGGTGAAAGTAGAGCACTTACCTCGTTTGTTGTGAGTGAAGTAGAATCCTTAATAGAAGAATTTGCTGATTTAAGGGTTGATATTGCTGATGTGCTCTATCCTTTGCCAGAAGGTGAGCCTCGTTTAGTTGATATTGTTTACGACAATATTTTAGTAGCAGCTAAACAAAAAAATTATCCATTGAAAAATATTATTGTTGTAGATCATGGCTCGCCTGTAGCGCGTGTAACCGCAGTACGCAAACATATTGTCGAGCAGTTACAGCAACGCTTTAGCACACAAATAGATCAGGCTGTAATGGAGCGTAGAGAGGGAGCGGAGTACGATTTTAATGGTGCTTTATTAGAAGATTGTTTGCTTAAAAAAGCAATATCGGGAGAAACGACTGCTATTGTAAGTTTACTCTTTTTGCTGGCAGGTCGTCATGCAGGGAAGGGGGGAGATATTACTGAAATCTGTGAGAGAGTCATGCGAAAGTATCCCAGCTTTCATATTGTAATAAGCCCTTTAGTTTCTGAGCATGAAACATTAATCTCGATCTTATACGAGCGTTTAAAAAATTTTAATCAATTATATTGCACTAAAATGATGCAAAAGTAGTCGTTTAGATGCTTTATTATTCTGTTTTCTATCTTTTTATTGTTATTTTATCTAATAATTACAATGACTTATTTTTTCTTTGTCTACTTGGCGTGAATATTGCTTTATACTAATGAATAGCAAATATTTTTAAAGGAATTAAGATTATGAGTACATGTATGAGAACGCCTCTTGATATAGCCATAGAACGTTGTCCTGATGGTTATTTAAAGAATCCAGAAGACTGGAATGAGGCACTAGCAAAACAACTGGCTGAAGAATGGAATGGCTTAGTTTTTAAAGATGAAGAGCATTTTCCGATGCTGTACTTTATTCGTGAGCATCATGCAGAGCATCAAACCACGCCTGATGTTCGTGAAGCAACAAACTTCCTTATTGAGAAAAAAGGTTTAGATAAAAAAGCAGCTAAGAAGTACTTATTTAAACTTTTTCCGCATGGTTATATGCAACAGGGGTGTCAGTTAGCAGGAATGCGTCGTCCTACAGCTTGGTGTGTAGGTTAGTTTCGTAGAATAGAAGCAACTTTTAACAAAAAAGACCGTATGAAATTTAAGTTTCATGCGGTCTTTTTTGTTAATGTAATTACTTAGCTTGAACTCTATTTTGCCCAAATTTTGTGTTAAAAGTGCTCATTTATACTGATAAACTCCGCCCTTTTGCCTTGAACTCAAATAAAACAGAGTACAATCTGAGCATACTGATTATACTGAAGTATTTAGGCTTTTATTAGCTTTAATATGTCTTCTAACTCACTGATAAGTTGGCGTGTTAGTTGACTGGTTTGACTGCTATCTTGTTCTGCTTCTTCACCGTTTAACTTATGGCGCGCACCACTTATTGTATAGCCTTGCATATAGAGTAAATCTCTAATCTGACGGATAAGTAAAACATCTTGACGCTGATAATAGCGACGATTGCCACGACGTTTCATTGGCTTCAAATTAGGAAATTCTTGTTCCCAATAGCGTAAAACATGGGATTTAACTGCACACAATTCGCTGACTTCGCCAATATTAAAATAGCGTTTGCCAGGAATAGGTGGAAGCTCGTTATTGTTACTCGGCTCCAGCATAGTTCTCTACTCGTTGTTTGAGTTTTTGACCAGGGCGGAAGGTTACAACACGTCTCGCACTAACAGGAATGGGTTTTCCTGTTTTTGGATTGCGCCCAGGGCGTTGTTTTTTATCGCGTAACATGAAGTTACCAAACCCTGAAAGTTTAACGTGTTCACCTGTTTCGAGAGCAACACGAATTTCTTCAAAAAACATTTCAACCAGTTCTTTTGCTTCACGCTTATTTAAGCCTAGCTCATCGAAGAGGTGTTCAACCATTTCCGCTTTAGTGAGGGTCATATTTTTCTTACTCCATCCTTTATCAGGCTTTTATCGGCCTAACTTTTATTGGGACATTGATAATTGTTATGATAGACGATGATGTTATATAAATATATCTAATTTGTTATTTTTTCAAGATATTATTTTATACTAGTACTCACAACAAGTTTGTTTTGATGGATTACTCCCTTCGGGCAACCCAAGAAGCGGTCATCCACGTTGTTGCACTTTTTGTGAAGGGGGTAACCATTCCCTGCAAAGTGCGCCTAGCGGTTAACCGCTTCTTGGCTCGCTGTATCCATCGATACAAACTTGTTGGAGTTACTAGGTTTATTGTCGTAAGCTTGCTCCCGTTGATGATGATAACTTCGAGACAATACTTTCAACATAGCCACTTATATCTTGCTCCTCTAGGGTGCGTGAAAAGTCTTGGAAAATCAAGCCTAAAGCCAGACTTTTTTGACCATCTTCAATACCTGCACCAATATAGACATCAAATAAGGAGTAATTTATAAATTGTTCAATATCAATTTCTTTGAGGGTTTGTTCGATACTAGCAAAGCTTACTTGCTCATCAACAACAAGGGCAATATCACGTCGAATAGAAGGATAGCGGGATAGTTTTTGATAACTTGGCAGCTTCTTATGCGTAATAAGATCAATATCTAGCTCAAATAAGAAAACTGGCTGGCTTAGTCCTAGCTTTTCTTCAATACGAGGATGCAATGATCCAACCCAACCAATGACTTTGTTGTTAGAGATGATTTCAGCTGATTGTCCAGGGTGTAATGCGGCATGAGCAACAGGTACAAAAAGGTAATCATTTGCAGTTGATTCTGATAATAGGGCTTCAACATCGCCTTTAATATCATAAAAATCAACAAGTTCAGGCTGTTTGTCCCAATGTTCAGGATAACGTGAGCCTGTTATTGCACCTGCTATTTTTTTGCGTTGCTCAATACCGTCATCCGTATTAATAAAGCTAAGTCCAGTTTCAAAGAAACGCACACGATTTTGCTGGCGCTTTAAGTTTTTATTAAGTGCAGGAATTAATCCTGACCATAAAGTGCTACGCATGACCGATAGGTCTTCAGATATAGGATTGGCTAAGACAATATCATCATGAGCGGGATTAAGAAGCAGTTCCATTTCAGGTGATACAAAACTGTATGTTACTGCTTCTTGATAGCCACGATTGACTAAGGTACTACGCAAAATATCTTCACTTACTTTAGTTTCCTCTTGCGGGACAATAAGCGGAACTAATGGACGTAAACGAGAAGGAATATTATCGTAACCGTAGATACGCGCAATTTCTTCGACAATATCTTCTGGTGTTGCAAGGTCAAAGCGGAAAATGGGGGGGGTGATATTCCAACCTGCATCCGTTGCTTCTAATGTGCAACCGAGGCGCGTCATAATATCTTCAACGCGAGAATCTTCTACTTCAATGCCTAAATGACGTTTGATTTGATCACGTCTAAAGGCGATAGTGTCACGTTGTTGTAAATTATCATTGGTACTGATATCACTAATAGGACCAACCTTACCGCCACATATATCAACAATTAATTGTGTTGCGCGTTCCATTGCTT
>JALVDG010000249.1 GCA_027009095.1 Thiotrichaceae bacterium | reverse complement strand
TAACATAACATGACTGGAGTACTAGACAATATTGCCAAAACTAAACTAATTAAATAAAAATAAAAATAAAAATAATGACCCCAAAATCACACAACTCTCAAATAGTTGTGCTTAGAAATCTAATCTACAGCACAAATAAGCTGGCTGAATATAGTCAGTACTTTCTGCTGTCTATTGTTTTTATCCTTTTAGCCTTACAAACAACAAACGCAGCCACACCCAGCGATACATTAATCAATAATATTGCCACTGCCAACTACCAAATTGATGGTTCACAGGAAACATTAACAGCATCTGTTGCCATAACAACAGATGCTAATACCCCTTCAACGATTAGTTTTCACCGACTATCAAATGTTGGGGAAGAAGCAACCTTATTGTCTTCTGCTTACAATAGTAGTGAGTCAGGTGGTAAGTTATGGAACCCTATCAATAGTGTCACCCGTATTAATGGTGATAAAATTGTCTTTCCCTCTCCTGTAAAAATAACTGAAGCGAACCAGTTTATTGCAAGTGAGCCTGTTATTATTCGTGTTCAAGATTTTGATCAGAACCGTGACCCCAATAAAAGTGAAACTATTTTTGTTACCATTACCATTCCCGAAACAGGCGACAAAGAAGTCATTCAATTAAAAGAAACATCCCCTAGCTCAGGTGTTTTTATTGGTGCAGTACCAACACAATCATCAGATACAGCCATTAGTTTCGATGGTAAATTTGATGTCAAGCGCGGTGCTAAATTAACCGTCAGCTACCGCGACCAAGAAGACAAAACAGACCTTAGTGCTACTGCCGCACTTATCGACCCTGTAGGGACACTTAACCTAACCAAAACGGCAGATAAAAAAAGTGCCTCTGTAGGCGACACTCTTAGCTATGAGATTACACTACGCAATAGCAGTGTCGATAAGCCACTCAATGATATAAAAATACAAGATACTTTACCCGTTGGTGTACGTTATCAAAATAATACTGCTTTTTTAAACAACAAAGCACTTCCTGCAACGGCCGTTGTGGTTAAAGGTCGTAGCCTCACATTTACATTAGGCAATATGCCCAGTAATGTCGATGCAGGATGGGTACTACGCTACAAAGCAACTATTGGTGTTAATACCCCCATTGCAGATGCGATCAATCGTGCTCAAGCATTTTCTCAAAATGATACTTCTAATATCGCCAAAGCAACGGTGCATATCGACGATGTATTAATGAAAAATACGAGCATCATTACAGGACGTGTTTATATTGGCTGTGATAAGTCCACACCCAGAAAAACCTTGTCAAATGCACGCATTTATACCGAGTCTGGACGCAGTGTATTAAGTGATAATGATGGTTATTGGCATATGGAAGGTCTTAGCCAGCAAGCCCATGTAATACAGCTTGATGTAGACAGCCTTCCTACTGGCTATCGTGCGATTAATTGCGACCATGATAATGACCGTGCGGGTAGCAACATATCAAAATTTGTGAATAGCAAAACACTATGGCGTGCTGACTTTTATGTTGAGAAAGCAAGTATTACGAATTTACTAGAAAAAAGTACACAGAAAACAGTTAAGGCAAAAGACCCATTAAAGCAATACAACAAAGCATTTGTGAATAAAGCGACTCCTGGCTTTGAGATACTTTGGCCACCAAATAACTATGTACCAGCGATAGCTTCCACTAAAATTGCCATCAAACATTCTCCACAACAAAAAGTGAAGCTATACCTTAACGATAAGCCCATTAGTATGCTTAATTACGATGGTAGCGTCACAAATAAATCATCGACTGTGACTATTCGTCGTTGGCGTGGGGTAGATATAAATATTAAACAGAAAAATAATATTCTAACGGCTATCTTATTAAATAAAAAAGGCAAAGAAATTGCGCGTAAAACGCATACTATTCATTTTTCAGGCAGCCCTTCTAGCGTTGAATATTTAGAAAAAGAGTCATTACTAATTGCTGATGGTAAAAACTCTCCCATTATTACGCTACGTATAAAAGATGAAGATGGCTTCCCTATGCGTGCTAATACACATGGATACTTCTCTTTACAAGGCAATGATTATACGGTTGCTAGTCATAACAAAAACAAGTCTATTGATGACTCTGGACTAAAAGGAAAATATAAATACTATATAAAAGAAGGTGGTATAACACATATCAAACTCAACCCGAGCACACGCTCAGGACAAGTCACCTTAGATTTTAACTTAGCGAATAAAACTCAAACTATTCATGCTTGGCTCAAACCTAAATTACGTAATTGGGTTTTAGTTGGTATTGCAGAAGGCACACTGGCACACAATAAAATTAGCGGAAATTTACAAACGCTAAATGATAAAAATCAGGCGGAAACGTATAAGCACGGACGACTAGCACTTTTTGCCAAAGGTAGAATTAAAGGTGATTACCTATTAACACTTGCCTACGATACAAACAAAAAACGTAGCAAAAATTATGAAAATGGCGCGCAACTAGAAGGTAATATTGATCCTGATTCATGGTATACCGTTTATGCAGATCGATCTGATAGTCAATATGAAACTAGTAGCTCAAATAAGCTTTATCTGAAATTAGAAAAAGATCAATTCTATGCTCTGTTTGGCGATTACCGCACAGGTTTAACTGTAACAGAACTATCTCGTTATGAGCGCGTTTTAGAAGGTATTCAAAGCCAATATAACGGCAAAGAATTTGGCTACAACCTCTTCGCTAGTTACACCGACAAACGTCATCAACGAGATGAAATTATTGGCGATGGTACTTCGGGACTTTATTATTTAAGCCGTTCTATTGTACAAAATAGTGAAGTCATTCGTTTGGAAGCGCTCGATCAATTCGACTCGGGAAAAGTGGTGTCTTCACAGACAATGGTACGCCATAAAGATTATGATATTGATTACAATAGTCGTACCCTATTCTTCAAATTCCCTATCCCAGCACGTGATAGAAATCTAAATATCAACGTCATTGTGGTTGATTATGAAAGCGATGATAGCAATGAAAAAACCTTAGTTGCAGGTGGTCGTGTAGCGGCTAAATTTGATAATGGAAAATTAGAAACAGGATTAAGTATTATCCACGAAGGCAATATCGGAAATAGTGATAACGCTACTGGTCGCCTAATTGGTTTAGATAGCACTTACAAACCGAATGATACAACCAAGCTCCATGCGGAAATTGCACAAACAAATATCAGCAGTAATAACACTACGTCCCAAGGTAAAGCATGGTTAGCAGAAATAAAGAAAACCACAGAAAATACAGAATCTAGTGCCTATATACGACAACAAGATGAGAGCTTTGGTTTAGGGCATCAAAAAATAAGCCAGCAAGGTACAAAGAAAATAGGTATTAGCAGTCGCTACAAATTAAATGAAAGAGTTAAACTAAAAGGTGAATTATCACATCAAAAAAATCTAAAAAACAACGATGTAAAGCAAAGTGTTTCAATCGAAGCGGAAAAGCAATTTAATCACTCAAACCTCTCGATAGGACTACGTCAATCAAAAAAGATAAATAATAGTGATAGCTCAAATGCTACCGCTTTACTACTAGGTGGCAGTATTTCAACAAAAGATGGAAAGGCCAGCTTGCATGCTAATATCGAGAAAAAAATTGCAGGAAGAAACCATATCAGTAGCGTACCTGATAAAGCCACTATTGGGTTAGATGTAGCGGTAAATAACAAAATCAATCTCTTTGCAGAGCACGAGGCAACAGACAATGGAAAATCTACCACGCAAAAAACACGCGTTGGTATCAGCAGCTCATTATGGGAGGGGGCAAAAGTAAAAACATCACTTAGCCGTGAGAATAAGACCAACCGCTCAGATACCTATGCAATGGTAGGGCTATCACAACATGTAAAATTAAGTGATCATTTACTCATTGATCTTAGCTTAGATCAAGCAAAAACGATTGATTCTAATAGCAAACAAACAACATCAGATAATGATACTTTAAGTGAGCATAAAAACAGTCGTGACGACTATATTGCCACTAGCCTAGCGTATAAATGGAAAGATAATAATTGGAGTAGTTTAGGACGACTTGAATACCGCAATGGCGACCTTGAAGATAAAATGAATGCACAGCTAGAACTTAATCATAAGATAGCCGATGGTAAAAAACTCACCGCAAAAATAAGCAGTTTGCACTCAAATAAAAATACAAAGGAACAACAGCAACAAACAACTATTAGCTTAGGCGCAGCATGGCAACCTTTTGATGCAAGTTACAGTCTACTTGAGCGCCTTGACTATGTTGATGAATCAGAAACCAATAGCACGAGCAATAAACAAACTCGAAAGCTTATCAACAATATTCACATTAACAAACAATTTGATAATGAATTTGAGCTAGGGCTGCATCATGGAATAAAGCACATTATGTCTTCCAATGACGCAGAGCAAAAAGAAAATAGCACCAATGATGTTGGGCTTATCGAAGCCAAGTATAAGCTAAATAAAATGTGGGCTATCGGCGCACACGCAGGCTACTCACGTGACTGGGATAATAACAATATAGAGAAGGTTGCAGGTGTTTCAGTAAGTGCCTCTCCCGCTAAAAATACACACATCAGCATTGGTTATAACATTGAAGGCTTTACTGATAGTGAGTTTGATACCAGCGGCTATACAAACGAAGGATTTTTCACACAGATTTTATACAAATTTGATCAAGAAACACTAAAGCTCAATCAATACGATAATAATAAAGTAAAAACAAAAGAGGAAGCAAAGCCATGAAGTACATAAAAATACTCATCTTAGTCCTTCTCACATTGGGAAGCTTTTATGGCTACTCTTGGTATGATCCCAATGCAAACAACGTAGCACCTAACTGGCATTATCGTGTACCGATTAATATACCCGTCAATGCCTCCATTAATAGCACAATAAAGGTTGATGTAAACTTTAATGCTTTAATGACACAGCTTGGGGTGACAGGAACATTCGATAATAACTCCCCACGTATTGTACGACCAAATGAGTCTCTTGCAGCACAACAAGAATATTCAGACCGAATATATAACGGCGTACTCGACCCTGCTGCAAATGCTCAAGGTGAAATTAAATTCATTCTTGAAGATGCAGGCCCCAGTGTTTATTACCTCTATTTTGATACCATTGAAAATGGCACTAAAGCAATAAACCCTCAAGCACCAATCAATGGTAACTTTGAACACTCCAATGGAGCAATCCCTACGGGTTGGACAACCTCTAGTGTAAATGCCAATGGCGCACAAAATAATGAAGTTTATGACAGCAGTTATGGCGATAGCTATAGCGGCACACTAACGTGCAGTGATCAAGCAATCAATAATGCTGATACCTCACCAAATAATAAAAATAGTCCTGCTTCAACCACAGGACGAAAATGGCATTTACTCGGTTATCGTAATAAATGCGAAGATGGTTCTAACGGGAAAAAAGAGAAAATAACAATCAGCAAATCTATTACGGTTCCCTCAAGCAATATGGGACGCTTGAACTTCTTTTTTCAACTACAAGCCTACGACAGTGTAGATTATGATCTTTTTCAGATCAGCATTAATAATACAATCATCGATCACACACAGTTAAATATCGCCAATACAAACAATGCACTTGTTATTAATACAACAGGAATTGGTCGAAGAAACCAATATTCTGCTTATTTAGTCGATGCAGGTTGGCAACAAGGCTCCCTCAATTTGGCTCCTTATGCAGGACAAACAATAACCGTCAGTTTTAACACAACTTTTGCGGCTGATAATATTTTTCGTAGCTGGATAAAACTTGATGATATCGAATGGAGTATAGTTACCGCAACACTCGGTTCAGCTGAAATGCAACGACCAGAAATATCCATGAAAAAAGTCAGTGCAACCATCTCTGATCCCATTAATGGAACATCATCACCTAAAGCAATACCTGGTGCTACTGTTGAATACACCATCACACCCTCAAATCACGGTGATAGTGCCGCAGACAATAATTCAATTAGTATCGTCGATGCAATACCAAGCTCCACCGCCCTTTATGTAGGCGATATAAATAGTGCAGGAAGTGGTCCTGTTAATTTTATTGATGGAGCAATAGCGAGTGGCTTATCGTATAACTTTATTAGCCTAGAAAGTAATGCCGATAACGTCAGTTTTTCAAACGATAATGGTGCAACATTTAGCTATACCCCTGTAGCCGATGCAGACGGTGTTGATACTAATGTAACGCATATTAAAATATCACCCACAGGACAATTCTCTGCAAATACAGCAACAGGTGCGCCATCCTTCACAGTGAAGTTCAGAGTAAAAATTTTGTAACTTCATACTTGGCGTTATGCAATACAGAAAAAATAGTGCCTGAATCCGTGACTTCAATACAGCACAGTGAAGTCACAGATTCAGCTAATAACTACTCCGATTATGCGGAGTAATTACAGTAGTATTTCACCACTTTAAAAACATAATTAATAAAATCAATAATATATTAAAAAATATTTATTAACTTAGTTTATTTTTCCCAATTATCAGTGTAACTCCGCTACTCATCCTCTCTATTAAGTTAAAAACACCTTAATAACATTATATTTGTGCCGTTTAAAAATAAACAAATATAATTATCGAGTAAGTTATGGCTAAGCAGACAGTGAGTAGCGAAGTATTTTATTGGGATGCTCCACGCAAAAGGCTACATAAGCGAGACCTCTTTCCTCTACAAATGGAAGTTGATGGGGAAGTTTACTTTGTACCTCAGTGGACAATAAAGCATTTTAAACTAGTAAACTACACTGGCAGTGTTACCCTTAATGAAGCAATAACGATTAAACCCATTGTAAAATTTCGTAACTTTAATATTCAATTTGATGCCACAGCAATACCGCTACACTACAATGCAAAAAAGAAAGAGCTTGTCGCGACGTTCAAAAATATTCCTGAAGAACATCAAGAACTCTTAAAATATTTTTCTGAAGCTCTAACTACAGGAGACATGGTTAACATTGACAATGTATTACGTCGTGTTGATATGCCTGTTACCCCCGCTAGTACAAAACTCCCCCCTCCAAGCGATGATACATCAAGCAAACAAAAACGAACCTTATACTCAAGCTTGTACTTTGCGTTAGGTGCTATATTACTGCTCTTTACTTTAGCCACTCTCTATAACAACTTTTTTCGTATTGACATAAAAACAGCCTTTATTAGCACTGCTATTGCGCCCGTTCAATCACATAGACAAGGCACTATAAAAGATATACTCGTTAAACAAAATGATCATGTTAGCTCTGGTCAAGCCCTACTAACACTCGATACCTCTGATAGCTACCGTTTGCCAAAGCAATATAAACTAGATGCAGCAATACAACAGGTTAAATTATATGAAGCACTTATCGATGAAAAGAAAAATAAAAACAGTCATCAAATACATTTAGATCAAACAAAAATCAACACTGCTAATGCCTCTCTACAAGCCTCTATTATTTCAAGAAATCTAAAATGTAACCGCGCATATGCCAGCCAAATTGACCGTCGTAACCCAAAAAAACGCCGTGCAGAATGCCAAATAGCCCGCAAAAAAGTTACTATTGCACTATCTAAACTTAAAGCAACAAAAGCATCCCTCCATACAGCTAAAAAAGCTAATCTAAAAGGAAACAAAAACAACTTAACATCCTTAGCTATTTTACAGGCCAAACTTGAACAAGCTAAATTAAAAGTAAAGGCAATTAAAAACACCCCAGAATCATTGTCTGGTATTGAGACTATTTACAGCCCTGTTTCAGGAAAAGTTATTAAAATTGCTAATCTGCAAAATCAATATATGAAAACGGGACAATTAGTTGCTGTTATTCAAAAAGATAACAGCGAACAGTATATTGAGGCACATATAGCACTTGCAGAAGCATCTAAATTAGAGATAGGTGCAAAAGCGATTGCTTACTCTCCTTTATTAAAAAGAGACTATCCTGTTGTACTAGCAGAGATTAATTTTACCGATGATATTATCAACAACACCAATCAAGGTTTACTTAATAGTCATATTTCCAAAGATAAAACAGCAAAGCTTACCTTTAAATTTACGGACAAATCATCAGAAACACTCACTTATGCTCTACCAATAGAAGTCAGTGTAGAAAAAAATCTACTCTTTAGCAAAAAGATTAAAGAAACACTAGCAAGCTTTATCGATTTAATTATGAGTAAAGCAAATGCAAATAGTCCTGTACCAGACTCTCTCGTTAATAAGCCGAGTAAATCAATACCAAAAGAATGCAAAAATGCTGCTTTTCTATTTCCAGAGGGCTTTATTGAGAATATTAAAAATGCAAATAAAATAGCTAATGGTAATACCTCTAAAAAAAAAGTCTCAATATAGAAAATAGTAATAATAAGACAATAGCTACTCTAGATTGGAAAAAGACTCTGTTAAAAACAACAAAAAAATTACTAAAAAAAGACCCTAATCCTATTAAATCTTTACAAAGTGCAGGAATTACTAACGCTAAAAACCTTTCTCTCAAGAAAACAAGGATCGCTCTTCGAGACTCACAAAATACAGCACTGCTAGCACTTGCATATTATCTAGAAAATAATGATGACTATTTAAAACAGGCAAAAAAATATCTTCTTGCATGGGCAACAACGCTCCAACCTAACGGACATCCAATTAATGAAACACGTTTAGAAGGCTTTTTATGGGCATACGATTTACTTCGTTGCCATTTTACAAAAGAAGAAGATATAAAAATAAAAATATGGCTGATTAATATTCAATCAAATAAACATCGATGGAAATTTGGTCCTTCTAGTAGAAAAAATAACTTCCGAACTCATCAACTGAAAATACTTCTAATGATTGATCGCTTACTTGAAGACAAAGAATCCCTCAAGGCAGACCAAGAAATATTAGACAACCATGTAAAAGAAAATTTATTAGAAGATGGTGCCAGTATTGACTATCAAGAAAGAAACGCTTTGCATTATCACGTTTATAACCTTGAAACTTGGCTAGAAATAGCACTATTAGAACCTGATTATATTGACCAAGTAAGTAATAGTTACGACTTTTTAATCAAACAATTAAAAGCCGATAATATTTATAATCAATTTGCTAAATCTAAACAAAAAATTGATGAAAAAAGAGCAAAAGGAGGTTTTTCTTATGCTAAAAAAGGAGGTACTTTCGATACAAAACGTGTTACCCGTAGCGTCATATCCTATAGCACACTAAAACAAGAAGATTTAGAAAGCCAATTTGCAGCAAAATACCTCGATAAGAAAAAAATAAAACAGTCTCTCTTTCAATACATCAGATACTTTTTATGGAAAAACAAATAATGGATAACTTACAAACAGAACGTCGCTTTAAATGGCGAGCTATCGATTTATTCAATCTATTAATGTATATCTGTTGTGTCTGGTTACTTATTCATTTTATGTCAGATGAAGCTAAGGGTTTATTTGAACATCGCATGATTGTATTGGTTGCCGCTATTGGAATATGGCGCTATAGCTGGTGGCTCTTAAACCTTATACGCGCACTAATTTATGAGTTTATAACTTTTCCTAAGCTAAGAAGCAGTGCTAATAAATTATATCAAACAGGATGGAAGCCACCTCATATTTACTTTGTCATTGCTAGCTATAAAGAAGAAAAGGAAACAACCGAAGCACTTCTAGCATGTATGCTACGAGAGTGTCGTAGTCTGTCTGTACCTGCCACACTCTATTTAAGTGCAGACAAACAAGATGAAATGATTGTTCGGGCATATGTACAAAAACACGTGGGCAATATGCCATTTCAAGTGGTTGCCATACGACAAACATTACCCGATAAACGTATTGCTCTAGGTCAATGTTTGCGCTCTTTATCACGACATGGAGTTATCAAAGATGCGCCTATTGTATTAATGGATGGTGATGCCTTAATTACCCCTGGTACTTTAGAAAAATGTGTCCCCTTTTTTCACCTTAACCCTAAGCTACATGCACTAACAACGGATGAAAAAGCTATCTTTCATGGACCTAAGTGGATGTCAGAAATGACTGAACTACGTTTTGCACAACGTCATTTAATGATGCAGTCTCATTCTTTATCGA
>JALVDG010000248.1 GCA_027009095.1 Thiotrichaceae bacterium | reverse complement strand
TTTATCTAAGACATAAAAAAGGCGATATGATTAATCTAATCACATCGCCTCCTCAACAGCAAATATTTAAATTGCTGTACTTAGACCTGAATCCATAACCTCAATGCGGATAACAAGTGAAGTCACTGAAGTCACGGATTACGAATTTAGGTACTAATAACCGCCTTTACGATTACTTTTTGGTAAGCCTGCCAGTTTACGACCTTGTTTACTAGGCGCATTAGGAAACAAAGCAAAGCAATCTTTACTCTTTAATTTTTTATCGCCCCACAGGCTTTTCATTGCTTTAACAATCGCACGTTCGTTAGGCTCTTCACCTTTACTTACATGTGCTTCACGAAGATATTTGATAAGGTCGATATGTTTATCTGTTAACTCAATACCATCAGCTTCTGCCAATGCTTTCATTACGTCTTCATTCCAATCATTTACATTTTTTAAATAACCTTCATCTGTTATTTCTACATCAGTACCTGCTAGAGTCGCCATTGCATTTAACCTCATTTTAACATTGAAATAAAAATTTATTTTTGGCTAGACTTTTTCTTAATAATCCTATTGATAGAAGGTTTTAAAGAGCCATCTACAGTACGCCAAGGTATTAAAAAGTATATCTAATCTCTATAAAAAATAATCCTACCCTAAATGGGGTATACCCCTATTTAGCTTAACTCTGTATATTCCTCGACATGTATTTGTAGAGATTTTCTATATTAAATGTTTGCCCTCGGAGACTTTAAAATGAGCAAAAAAGCAGAATTGATTCAAGAAATGTTAGACATGCAAGCTAAATTTATCGCGTATGAGAAAAGCGGTGAGTTTGATGCTGAAGACTATTATGTTGGTGAATGGAAAGATTATCGTGCAAGATATGCTGAGTTAACTGAGGAAGTACGCGGCATTGCATCGGAAGAAGTTAACTTCTGGAAGTAATTTAATTCTTGTGCTTTAAATAGCTTAAGAATTTAAAAAGCCACACTTTTTAATGTGGCTTTTTTTATTCCTGATATTTGGAGCTAAGGAACCCTAAAGCCCCTAGCACTCCATCAACTTTGGTTTGATAACTAAAAAGCTGAAGCTTTCACTCCTTTTATCAGGAAGTTATGTTTTTGAAAATTATATGGCGGATTTTTTATAATGCCTAATATTCACGTTCTTTAGTGTGTTAAAACGCCTTCCATTAACTGATAGGTCTTGTCCATTTTTCGCGCTAGTATTAAGTCATGCGTTACAATAACAAAGGCTGTTTTTAACTCATTATTTAGCTCTTGCATTAGCTCGAAAACTTTTAGTGCTGTACGTTGGTCTAAATTACCTGTTGGCTCGTCTGCCATAATTACTTTAGGTCGTGTCACTAAAGCTCTCGCTATCGCTGCACGTTGTCTTTCGCCGCCTGATAATTGCCCTGGCTTATGGTTTATACGTTCTTTAAGCCCTACTTTATCTAGCATAATTTCAGCATTTTCTTGTGCTATTTTCACGTCTACGCCACGAATTAGTAGAGGCATAGCTACGTTTTCTAATGCGGTAAATTCAGGCAGTAGATGATGAAATTGGTAAATAAAACCAATCGAACGATTACGCAAAATACCACGGTCGGCATCGCTAAGGGCTGCAATATTGTTGCCTAAGATATTAACTTCGCCCTTAGAGGGTAAATCTAAACCACCTAGTATATGCAATAAGGTACTTTTACCACTTCCGGAACTACCTACAATGGCTAGCTTCTCACCCGCTTTAACGGATAGGTTAACTCCTTTTAATACTTCGACGTTGAGTTTCCCGTCGCTAAAACTTTTACTAATATTCTTACAAGAAATAATTATTTTCTCTGCCATATTATTCATACCTTAAAGCTTCTGCGGGATGTATTTTTGATGCTTTCCAAGCAGGATAGACTGTTGCTAGCATCGACAGGATTAACGCACTTATTGCGATAACAAAAATATCTAACCATTTTACATTAGAGCCAACTTCGCTGATTCCAAATGTATCGGGAGATACTAACCTAGCTCCTAGCAGTGATTCTAACCATGGCAATATAACATCTATATTTATTGCTAATAACACACCAAGTACCACGCCTAATAAAATCCCTATTAAGCCTATCAATGTGCCTTGCACCATAAAGACTTTCATAACCGATGATGGCGTTAAGCCTAGCGTTCTAAATATTGCAATGTCTGATTCTTTGTCGGTTACCACCATAACGAGGGTAGAAACTAAGTTAAATGCTGCCACCGCTATAATCATCCCTAGGATAAAAAACATCATTGTTTTTTGTAACTGAATTGCCTTAAAGAAGGTGGTATTTTGCTTAGTCCAATCACTGACCCAAACATTACCTTGTGTTGTTTGTGCAATATTATCCGCGACTTCAGCAGACTTATAAAGATCATCTAATTGTATTCTCAAGCCGGTGACTTGATCGCCAAGTTCAAATAAGTCAACCGCATCTTGCATGTGTATATATGCGGTTGATTTATCATACTGTTGTAAATCGACCCGAAACATTCCTACGACATTAAAGTCGCGTAGTACGGGCAATTCGCCAGAGCTTATTGAATCGGCACTGGGAGTAAGTAATACCACTGAATCACCAATATCGACTTTTAATGATTCCGCCAGCGTAACGCCTAAAATAATATTATTTTTACCCGCAATAAGGTCTGAAAAACTACCCTTGACCATCATTTTCGATACTTCGCTTACCGCGCTTTCTTCCTCAGGTAAAACGCCTTCTAGCAGTGTTCCTTGCACTTTACCCGATACACTTAACATTACCTGTCGTTCAACAAAAGGGGAAGCAGAAACAACATGCTTTCGTTGTAACATTTTCTCGCGTCGTTGCTGCCAGTTTTCAATTGTTGCATCGGTTTCGGAGACGGTCACATGCGATAACATTCCTAAAATACGGTCTCGCATGGCGGTTTCAAAACCGTTCATTACCGATAGCACAACAATGAGTACCATTACGCCTAAGGCAATGCCTAGCATGGAAGAAAAAGAGATAAATGACACAAAGTGACTTTGACGGCGTGCTTTGGTGTAACGCAAACCGATAAACATTTCTACGGGTTTAAACATTACTCATACCTCAAAGAATCAGCTGGCTGGACTTTAGCTGCGCGTGTGGCAGGATAGAGTGTTGCAACAACGGCAAGCACGATGGTTGAAATGGTTACTAACCAAACATCATTCATCTGTAAATCAGAGGGTATGTTGGAGATATAAAAGACATCTTCAGGAAAAATTTTTCGTCCAATAAGCGACTCGATACCTGCAATAAGCACATCTAAATTATTGGATAAAAGTACGCCTAAAACTCCCCCTGTGATTGCCCCGATTAAACCAACTAAACTCCCCTGAATCATAAAGATTCGTTTTACTTGAGAGGCTTGCATACCTAGCGTTCGCAAAATAGCAATATCTGCCTGTTTAGCATTTACCACCATCACTAAGGAAGAAACAAGGTTAAAAACAGCAACTAAAACAATAAGCAACAGCACAAAAAACATCATTATTTTTTCCATTTTTATGGCTTTAAAGAATGTTTTATTGTCTCGCCCCCAGTCCGCTACTTTAAACGTATCACCTAAACTATTTTGTAATCTATCAGCGACTTTTTCAGCATCAAATAGATTGTGTAATTTTAAGCGTATTCCTGTTACATTTTTTCTGGTTTTAAATAAGCGAGCTGCATCTGCCATATGAATAAAAGCGGTGCTACTGTCATAGTCACGAATATTCATTTTATAAACCGCCATGACTGTAAAACGCTTCATTCGTGGAATAACACCTGCGGGGGTAACTTTTGCTTGCGGAGTGATAACGGTTATTTTATCGCCAACAAAAACACCAAGCGAACCTGCAAGCTCCACCCCGATAGCGATACCGTAACCACGCGGGCTTAAATTATCCAAGTCACCATCAACCACATGCGTTGCAACCTCGCTCACATTACGTTGATATTCAGGCAAAATACCTTGTATTTGCACACCCCGCACCTCGCCATTAGCACTCAGCATTACCTGTTGCTCTATATAAGGTGCTGCTCCTGCAACATCGTCTTCTGTTTGCAAGGCGAGTTGATGCAAGTCCCAATCGGGAAGCAGGTTATCTGGGCCTGTCACGGTGACATGCGCTACCATCCCCAAAATTCTCATTCGTAGCTCTTTCTCAAAACCGTTCATAATAGAGAGTACGGTTATCAGAACAATTACTCCGATGGTAATACCCAGCATAGATGCCAGAGATATAAATGAAATATAATGGTTTTTGTGTTTCGATCGCGTGTAACGAAGGCCAATAAATAATTCTAAAGGTTTAAACATAGTTGCCAATTATAGAGGAATAAAGAGCAAGATATTTAAGTTTCTTGCTTATCTTAGTTAATAGTGACTAAAACATATAAGATATTATTTTAAAAAAGATTATTACTATAGGCTCCCCCCATTGCTATATTAATAATGTTTAACGGAACCGCTACAAGCAATCAAAAAAACACATACAAACCTCAATGATAAAAATATTTGGATATAAAAATGAAAATAAAAACCCTTATCTTAAGTGCGAGTCTTATGCTAACTCCCCCAATGGCACAAGCTGATGTTATCAATATAGGGCATCATGCTAATGTCGCAAAAAGTGCGCATACCCCAAAACGTGGTAGCACAATGAAACAAGTTCGTTCCCGCTTTGGCAAAGCACATCGTATTACACGATCAACAGGAAAAGTCACTAAACATCATCCGCGTATAACAAAATGGGAGTACGGAAAGTTTACCGTATATTTTGAAAAATATCGTGTATTGCACACGGTTGTACATTTAGGTAGACGCTAAAATAAACGCAATAGAGTATCCTTAACATAAACGAAAAAGCCTTATTCTTAAAAATATATTAAGAATGAGGCTAATACTCCAACCATGTTATATTGACGGATAGAGCCTCTTTTATACAAAAAGAGACATTACAAGGTTAATATTTACAAGAAATTCCAACGTAATGACGTTGATATAATTTCAGGACCTTCATTTGTTACTGTGGTTAAATCAAGACCTGCCGACATTGCTTCGTTGATTTTATAACGACCACCAACCGACACTGCCGTATCAGACTCCTCATCAATATTTTCATAAGATATACGGGCATTACCTTCAATATTATCCGTTAACTGATGGCGCACTCCCACTCCTAAACCATACCCTGAATCACTTGCACTAACCGTTGCGCCATTGACGCTTACCTCTCCCTCTATCTTTAAATATGAAATATCGGCTAATATATCTGTTTTTGGTGCTATTTCTTTGTGATAACCAACCCCAACTAAAAGTTTATTAACACTCAAATTCATAGGTGTTCCTGTATCTATATCGGCTTTTGAATAGCTACCAATAATATTAATATTTTCAGCGACATCATAAGAACCACTGACACCAAATGCCGAATCAACCTCATCAATATTATAATTTGAATAACCACCTTCAACATAATCATAGTTAAAGTCACTTGCTTGAGCCGTACCAACTATTCCTGCTAATACGATAGATGAAACTGAGATTGGGGATAAAAATTTCATAGTATTGCCTCTTCATTATTTTTATTTGAAATGTCACAAAAAATCGTGCATAAAAACTATTTTAATAGATTTTATCTAAACTGTAATATAGATCTGATTAGTGGAGTATTTAGTACATCTCTATTGTTACGAATGCATTAATACTTAATATAAAGATTAAATTAGTCATAAAAAAACTGATATTATCCATACAACTAATAACCTCCTTGTAGAAGCTCTCCGCTCACTCATGTAACGATACCCACCAATGAAAACTGCTATTTTTGAAACGAATTTAAAAAACCTTCCTTTAATCACTCGTGGAAAAGTTCGTGATATTTATGATATTGATGAACAGCATATGTTGATTATCACAACAGATAGGTTATCTGCTTTTGATGTTGTACTCCCCGACCCTATCCCTAACAAAGGTGCGGTGCTTACTGCGGTATCTAATTTTTGGTTTGAAAAACTATCTCATATTATCCCTAATCATTTTAGCTCTCTAACGATTCATGATATTGGTTTATCAGACGATGATATTAAGCTGTTAGCTTCACGCAGTGTTGTCGTTAAAAAATTACACCCCCTGCCTGTTGAGGCAATCGTTAGAGGTTATTTAATTGGCTCTGGCTGGAAAGATTATCAAAAAACGGGACAGGTCTGTGGCATTGATTTGCCTCAAGGTCTACAACTTGCCAGTAAACTTCCCCACGCTATTTTCACTCCCTCTACAAAAGCAGAGGTAGGTGGGCATGATGAGAATATTGATTTTGCAAAAATGGTATCACTCATTGGTGAGCCATTAGCACAACAAGTACGTGATGTAAGTATGCAGCTTTATAC
>JALVDG010000247.1 GCA_027009095.1 Thiotrichaceae bacterium | reverse complement strand
CGCTTGAAAAAGGCATTATTATTGCGGATACAAAATTTGAATTTGGACTTAATGAGCAGGATGAATTGGTATTAATTGATGAGATATTATCACCCGACTCTTCACGTTTTTGGCCTGCAGCTTCCTATCAAGAAGGCACAAGCCCTCCTTCTTTTGACAAACAGTTTATTCGTGATTATTTAGAAACACTTGATTGGGATAAAACACCTCCTGGTCCTACTATACCAACCGAAATTTTAGAAAAATCAGCCGAAAAATATCAAGAAGTTGCTAGATTATTAATTGATAACAGTAGCAAGTAGCCTCTACCAGTAAATACACCCAAAAAGAACGATAAAAATGACACTTACGCAAAACTATCCACAATTAAAAAAAGTTCCTCAGTGGTTAACCACTTTATTGGTTATTCTACTTGGCATAAGCTTAGCAAAATTACTATGGATGTTTTTAACCCCTATAGAAAGTGTTGCAATACAAACACCTGTCAATGCAAATCGCACTATTAGCAAACCTAAAAAACAGCAAAATTATGGGAAAATAATTGCTGATCAACACTTGTTTGGCAAAGTAGAACGTAAAATAGCCCCACCCCCTCAGCCTCAGCAAATAAAAGCGCCACCTCCTGTTGTATCTATACCAGCTCTTAATGTAAAACTACATGGCATTATGTCGTACAATAAAAAATCAACAGGTTATGCTTTATTATCCTATAACGGAAAAGCTCAACAAGTCTACGCTGTTAATGATGCTTTGGATGACGATAAAAAAATTATCGTTATCAGCATCAGTAAAGAAAAAGTAGTCATTAGTAATCATGGTAAAGCAGAAGAGTTTGTCTTACCACGAGATACGCTTGCAAAAAATGATACTAGCACTCCATCACCTAATAATAGCTCTTTTGGTAATCGCTCTATTTCTCCTCCTCCTGGGGTTAACTCAACCGCTTTATCTCCAACAAAACCTTTTATGCCACAAGCAGGTATTCAAAAAAATAAATCAGGAAATACCCCCTCTATTAAAAATATGGCGAAATTTAGAGAACAAGTAATGGCTGATCCTTCCAAATTAATGGAGGTAGCAAATGCAGCACCTTATTCTAAAGATGGTGTTTTTATAGGCTTTCGAGTTAGCCCAGGAAAACAACGTCGTTTCTTTCGTCAGTTAGGCTTACGCAATGGCGATGTCATCAAAGAGGTGAATGGTATTCAACTGGATAGCCCTGAAAAAGGCTTAATGCTAATGAGTGAATTATCAGGTGCTAGCGACTTAAATATAACCGTACTGCGTGGCACTCGTGACGTTCAATTACCAACGCTACATTTCTAACAGTCTCACCTTTGCAGTTTATGTCTTTTTATTGATTCTTATTATCGCCTGCAAACCGACTGATAAGCCTAGAGAAATACACTTGCAAGGCAAAACAATGGGAACGCAATACCATATTAGCATCCCCTTAATATCAAGCAGCACGCATCCTCAACCGAATCAAAAACACCTGAAAAAAGAAATTGATGGCTTATTACAAGCGATCAATCAGGAGATGTCCACTTATATCGCTGATTCCACCATCTCCCGTTTTAACCAGTCACATAGCCCAGCATGGTTTCCTGTATCAAAAGAATTTCTTTATGTTATCCAATCAGCCCAAAAAATCAGCCTAGATAGCCAAGGGGCTTTTGATATTACCGTTATGCCCCTAGTCAACCTTTGGGGTTTTGGTACAAGCTCCAATAATAAATTTCCCACACAAGCTGAAATTAATGACTTGCGTAATAATATAGGCTACCAATTATTAGAGACTCAGCAATACCCTCCTGCAATCCGCAAAAAAAATCCAAAATTAATGATTGATCTTTCTGCTATTGCAAAGGGCTATGCGGTTGATGCAGTAGCTGATTTACTAAGACAAAAATCATTAAAGAATTTTTTAGTCGAAATTGGTGGCGAGATTCGCACTCAAGGAAAAAATAAAAACAAGACATTGTGGAAAGTCGCCATTGAAAAGCCCACAACACTGCAACGCTCTGTGCAACAAGGTCTATTACTCGATAATATTGCCGTTGCGACCTCTGGTGATTATCGCAATTATTATGAGAAAGCAGGCAAACGTTATTCTCATACAATTAATCCAAAAACAGGTAAGCCCATCACCCATAAGCTCGCTTCTGTGACGGTCTTACATCAGTCGACGATGATTGCAGATGCTCAGGCAACAGCAATTATGGTACTAGGAGAACAAAAAGGAAAAGAGTACGCCCAGAAGCAGGGACTAGAGGTCTATATGATTTTTAGAGAAGGTGGTAAATTTTCAGTTTGGCATAATCTATCGACTAAAAGACTATTATTGCACCGTCCTTTACATCACTAATTTACAGAATAGTTGTCCCTTCACCATTATCCAACTGTATTTCCTGAACAGCTAAACCATTCATTGTCACTTGACCTTGATGGCGTTTCTCACGGTCGTAGCTAAAATCGAAATTATAAACACGCTGAAATATCACTCTTCCCTGCTTGTTACGCGAAAGCTTGATACTTTTTAATGATGCTGTCTGATCTAAAAATTGAGCCTGTATTTCTTCGCAAGCTCGCGCTGATGAGAGCATTGCCTTTTCTTTTGCCCGAACAGAATCAAACCAAAACCATGCAAGAATGGCTAAGAAAAAGAGAAATAAAATACTGGTCATATAGTTATGAATGATGTAGAAACGGACATACATTATACCGTATCAGAGAGAAATAATTATGCTTCCCGAAATAAAAAAACTAGAAAATATAATTCGTCAGGTAGCTAATGAAGAGATACTGCCACGATTCAATAAAATTTCTTATTCGATAAAGTCAGACGGTAGCTTACTCACCGAAGCAGATTTATCCGCAGATAAACGGATTCAAGATGCCTTATTAGCCAACTGGCCAGAGATTGCTTTTTTAAGTGAGGAAATGAAACTAGAACAACAAGAAAATTTATTAAATACAACTGATCAACTTTGGTGTTTAGACCCACTTGATGGCACAAGCAACTTTGCAGCAGGCATCCCCTTGTTTGCCACCTCATTAGCTTTAATCAAAAACAAAGAAGTCGTCATTGGTATTACCTACGACCCACTACGCGATGAAATGTTTAGCGCAGTTAAAGGTCAAGGTGCTTTTTTAAATGGTAAACAAATACACTGTAAAGCAAGTGGATTTACTTTAGATAAAGCCATTGCCATTGTTGATTTAAAACGACTAAAGCCAACTCTGGCACGACAACTGATGCTCAAAGCACCTTATAAATCGCAACGAAATATTGGTGCTTGTGTACTCGAATGGGCATGGATGGCGGCAAACAGAGGACATGCTTATTTACATGGCGGAATGAAGTTATGGGATTTAGCCGCAGGGACATTAATACTATCAGAGGCTGGCGGCTATGCTTGCACACTGGAGGGAGAAGATGTATTTAGAGCCGCTATGACACCTCGTTCGGTTATTATCTCCCCCGATGAGCAACTTTTTAAACAATGGCTTGAGTATCTTCAACAGCATCAGTAACTGATGTTATGCAGTCACTCTTTAGAATATCAGTGAAGGTTTTCGTAGCCCTTTTTAAATTTAGGTTCTTTTACTCTATTCCGTCACAGGGCTACGACTTACTTTCTTTTGCGTCGCCAAAAGAAAGTAAGCAAAGAAAAGGCGACCCA
>JALVDG010000246.1 GCA_027009095.1 Thiotrichaceae bacterium | reverse complement strand
GTGGTCATATACAGGCCGTAAGACCAGGCTATTACACCCGCATGGGCGCTGCCATTCGCTACGCCAGCCAACTGCTGATTAAACAAGCCTCTAGTCAAAATTTATTGCTGATCCTCACCGACGGCAAACCCAATGATTTAGATAAATACGAAGGACGCTACGGCATTGAAGACACCCGCATGGCAGTGATAGAAGCCGAAAAAATGGGATTACGCCCCTTTTGTGTCACCATTGATGAACAGGCAGAAAATTATCTCCCGTATTTATTTGGTCAACGATCTTATATGCTGATTCATAATGCCGAAGAACTACCACGCAAACTACCTCAGCTTTATTTGCGTTTGACGCAATAATCGCTTGAGCGACACAGATACGATTCACCACAAGTATTCTCCCTCACTCCTATCTCTTCCTTCTCATATCCACACTAAAAGAAGTTTATAACTATTTTGACTCGTATCAAGGAAGCCCCTCTACCTAGCCTCTAAAGTCAAAGGCTCGCAAATCCGACTAATTTAGTGAGGTACATATGACATGAGGGAAACCTTTACAAAGGGTATGGCTCGGAATATTTACTATGGAGGGGGAATTTTCTTCTTCTTGGTACTTATTGGGCTGACTGTAGATACGGTCGTTAATATACCCAAAACCGATAACTCCGAGAATATGACCGAGCAAGTCGCTGCGGGGAAACGCTTATGGGAAAGAAATGATTGCATTGGCTGCCACTCCTTATTGGGAGAAGGCGCTTATTTTGCACCAGAACTTGGTAATGTTTATACACGCTTTGGCAAAAATACCGATGCGATTAAAGGCTTTATTATGAGCCGTCCTAAAGATGGTATTCCAGGTCGCCGCAGTATGCCGCAGTTCAATTTCACACCCGATGAACTCGAAGCACTGGCTCAATTCTTAAAATATGTTGATGGCGTGAAAACAGCCAGAAACTGGCCACCTAACGATCAAGGATAAGGGAGATACATCACATGAAATATGAATCACAAGCCATTGCAAAGCTATATTTTATAGCCGCCATTGCTCTCTTTGTTGGTCAGATATTGTTTGGTCTCATTATGGGACTGCAATATGTAATAGGTGATTTTTTATTCCCCGAAATACCGTTTAATATTGCCCGTATGGTGCATACTAACTTGCTTATCGTCTGGTTATTATTTGGTTTTATGGGCTCTGCCTATTACCTTGTCCCCGAAGAGTCGGAGCGAGAGTTATATGCCCCTTGGTTAGCTAAACTGATGTTCTGGGTATTTTTAATTGCGGGGGCGATGACTATTGTGGGTTATCTATCCATGTCGTATGCAGCATTGGCAGAAGTCACTATGAACGACTTGTTGCCCACGATGGGACGAGAGTTTTTAGAGCAACCTACCATTACCAAAATGGGTATTGTTATTGTTGCACTGGCTTTCCTCTATAATATCGGCATGACTGTTTTAACAGGACGAAAAACCGTTATTACCTTGGTATTACTCACAGGTTTAGTAGGTTTAGCGGTGTTCTTCTTGTTCTCATTCTATAACCCTGACAATATTGTTTTAGATAAATACTTCTGGTGGTGGGTTGTACACCTCTGGGTTGAAGGTGTTTGGGAGTTAATCCTCGCTTCTATGCTTGCCTATGTCTTAATTAAGGTGACAGGTGTTGACCGTGAGGTTATTGAGAAATGGTTATATATCATTATTGCAATGGCATTAATCTCTGGCTTGGTTGGTACAGGACATCACTTCTTCTGGATAGGTACACCTGACTACTGGCAGTGGCTAGGCTCTATTTTCTCTGCCTTAGAACCTATCCCCTTCTTTATGATGACCTTGTTCGCCTTTAATGTCGTAAATAAAAGACGACGTGACCACCCTAATAAAGCGGCTGTTTTATGGGCATTAGGTACAGCAGTCATGGCATTTTTAGGTGCTGGTGTCTGGGGATTTTTACATACCTTAGCCCCCATCAACTACTATACGCATGGTACGCAAATTACCGCAGCACATGGTCATATGGCGTTCTACGGTGCTTATGTTATGGTCAACTTAACGATGATCTCTTATGCGATGCCTATTATGCGCGGTAATAAAGCGAATAATGCTGCCGCTCAAGTTATTGAAATGTGGTCATTCTGGCTGATGACAATAGCAATGGTCTTTATTACCTTGTTCTTAACAGGCGCGGGTATCTTGCAAGTATATCTACAGCGTTATTCTGAAAATCCATTACCCTTTATGGCAACTCAAGAGAAAATCACCCTGTTTTACTGGTTACGTGAAGCCGCAGGTGTTGTTTTCTTAATTGGCTTATGTCTATACATTGCTAGCTTCTTTGTGAAAGGTAAAGAAGTGGTAATTGCTGATTAAGCAACCATTTGTAGGGTAGATAAGTGTAACGCATCCACCACAACACCTCGATTTTGGTGGATGCACTATCGCTTATCTACTCAATACCCGCACAAAATTAAGCTATCAATAATACGAGTGCGTAGTTTATTTAGGTGTCTTCCTCGTGTTTCGCAACACTCAACACAGACTACGTTCTACATAAACACAATTCAATTATAGTGTATTAAGTTTATCCATTACTTGCTTATAGAGTGCTTCAGATAAGCGATAACCATTCAGTATGGATGTTTCTAACATTTTTTTAGATTGGGCTGAGCTAAGCACTTTTTTCTGCGTGGCTAATATTAAAATTCCTGCCAAGCCTGTTACGACCAGTCCAAAATTGCAGGCTATTTTTCTACCCTTTTTCTCATCAATAATAAGTGGCAGATTTTCACGTATTGCTAATTCAATGGCTTCTGCTTCCCCTTGGTCTAATATGATTAATAAATCGTCTAACCTTTTGGAAGGAACAACAGATTTAATTTTAAGGCAAGAGAATGCTTTTATTGTTTTATTACTGTCTAGCCCGATAATAAGCTCTGTATAAACGGCTTGAGGAATGATGACTTCGTCAAAAAGTTGGCACAATAAAGATAGTTGGTTTTGTTTTTCAAGCACAATAAGCGAGGTGGTACCACTAACAATTAGCTGGCTCATTATGCTAGTAACGTATCAATAGCATCGAGGTCTTCTTGTAGGTCATAATCAGCTATCGGAATATTCAAACGAGCCAACATTTCCATGGTCTCTACTTTTGTTTTCTCCAGTGTTTTTGCTAACTGCCCTAAACTCAGGTCGCCCATTTCAAATGCTTTTAACGCCATCCAAGGCTTCATTCCGTTTTCAAGAAAACCGCTACTAAAGGGTAAGGCGAGACCAATTGGTTTTCCGCTTTTTGTAATCAGCAAATAATCATTTTTAGAAAACGTTTGGCTTAATTTCCCTGGGTTTGTTTGAAGCTCCTTTATACCAATAATATTCATAATTCATCCTGCTTAATAATAAGTACTGCTAATTAGTAGTACTTTTATAATAACAGTAATGACATAGTTCAACCAGATAAGTTAGATATTGAGACTTAATTAGGAGCATAAGCCGCCGCCACCTGTTTTTAGGAATAAGAAAAATAGCCCAGCGGAATCAATAATAAAAAAGGTATTAGCTTTTTCATGGCAAATAAAATGTCTTATACGGGGGAATGGTTATCATAAACTGATATTCCGCTCATTCCCAAATAAATTTGGGAACAAGCAAACCGCAAACTTCATATAGCTATTCGCATTTGCTCATCATACCTTTATAATCGCCTTAACTTTTCTCAGATTATGGAGCGTCCCCCCGTGCGTATACGAATTAAGACCAAGTGGAGCAATAAAGAGCGTGAGGTTTCTGTTGAAGAGACAATCGGCATTCTAGCGTTTAACTGCTGGAAGATTAGCATGCAGACCTTGTTAGAGATCGAGAATGAGAATTTCCAGATTGATACGCACGGACAGCGTATTGAAATTATGGAGGAGGTTGTTGCTTTCTTAATTCATGCTTTAGATCGCATGGTGCATAACACTATTAATGATGAAGACCGTGGTGCGCTTATCCAGCTTTATGCTCAGAAAATGGCAGATCATGTGCAAGATAATGCCCGTGATGTGCATGGTGCGGGAGATTATCGTACGCCATTTTACGAGAAGTTAAATCAACGCTTTACTGGTTACGCTGATACTAAGTGGGATGATGATAAAGATGAGCCAGGCTTTTCTATGGGGCGCGAACTTGGTAATAATATTGCGACCGTATTAGGCACACGCGACAGGAAATGGGTGCTTGACTATATTCAACAAGTTTTATTACCTGAGTTTTTCACCTTATACCGTAAAACAGTAAAATCAGTTGGTTTGATTGAAGATAAATCAGGTGAAGGTGTATCGCTTGATGGTCGTCATCATGTGATTACCGATAAGGAAGAAAAGCTTAAAAAAGCAGATATGCCTAAGTATGAAATTGCAAAAGAAACAAAGTAAGTGTGACCTTATACATATCTAGGATCTACCAATGAAAATCAATATAAATTACTTTGCTAGTTTGCGAGAAACAATTGGAAAAGGGGAAATAACGCTTGAATCAAGTGAAACAACTTTAACAGCAGCTCAGGTATGGACGTTATCGACAGGGAAAACAAGCTTTCCTGATAAAATTCTTATTGCTGTTAACAATGAGTATGTCGATTTAGAAACAAAAGTAGTTGATGGTGATCATGTTTCTTTTTTTCCACCTGTTACTGGTGGTTGATTAATATACTTTTACAATTTTTGCTCTCCGAATAATCAATCAACAGGTTTTATCTCATTATGTCATCAAGTCAAATACCTTTTAAACCGCTTAATATTGCTATTTTAACGGTTTCTGACTCTCGCGATGAAGCAACTGATAAATCGGGCAATATACTGGTTGATCGCTTAAAAAAATCGGGACATTTTCTTGCAGATAAACAAATAGTGCCTGATGATATTTATCAGCTACGTGCAACGGTTTCTGCTTGGATAGCTGACCCTAATATTCATGCGGTTATTACCACAGGCGGTACGGGTTTAACAGGTCGAGATGTTACTCCAGAAGCAATGAAAGTGTTATACGATAAGGAAATTGAAGGCTTTGGTGAGGTATTTCGGATGATATCTTACAAGCTCATTAGCACATCAACCATTCAATCTCGTGCCATCGCAGGTATTGCTAATGGGACGGTTATTTTTACCCTGCCCGGCTCTCCTGGTGCTTGCAAAGATGGTTGGGATGAAATTATTTTGCATCAATTAGATATTCGCACCAAACCGTGTAATCTAGTAGAGATGATGCCGCGTTTTTTAGAAAAATAAAAAGTCGTAATTACTCAGCTTGGACTCTATTTTGCCCAATTTCTGCGTTAAAAGTGCTCGTTTATAAATGATAGACTTCCATCCTTTTATCTCAAATTTGAACAAAATAAGAGTGCAATCTAAGCAGTTACTGATTATGCTGAGTGGTTACCAATCAATAATATAATTAATACCCATATTAATTATTATAGGTGGGATTATAACTAGCACTCCCTATTTAATAGGTGTAAACTCCGCAGAATTGCAGTCTTCTGTTGCTAACGTCTTCAAAATTATATTCAAAGTGATTCCAGAGAAGGATACTTTAATCAAGATCCTTATATCTACTCAACTTACATCAGAGACTTAACTTCATGCACGTTCCTAAAAATTATTATAATACCCTTCTTTTGAGAGAGAGAATCAAAAATCTATGGCTAATATACTGCTGTTAAATGGTCCAAATCTTAACTTGCTAGGGCAACGAGAGCCAGGTCATTATGGAATATTATCACTAAAGAATATTGAGAATAATTTACGCAATATAGCCAAGCAAAAACAACATCAATTAGATTGCTTTCAAAGCAATGCCGAATACCAATTAGTTGACCGAATTCATGCAGCACAACGTGAAAAGGTTAAATTTATCCTCTTCAATCCCGCTGCTTTTACCCATACAAGCATTGCCTTGCGTGATGCTTTATTAGCGACCGAGCTTCCCTTTATAGAAATTCACTTATCCAATGTATACAAACGAGAGTTGTTTAGACATCACTCCTATTTTTCTGATATTGCTGAAGGCTGCATTATTGGACTTGGACCAAAGGGTTATGAATTGGCTTTGGAAGCTGCTATTGAAAAACTTGAGGCTTAGCCCTCAAATAACAACACGACCTAATAGCTGATACAAGAAACAATAAGACTATGGACTTAATGAAATCAGCTACTTAAGACAATTATATAGGAAAGACCCAATGGATGTTCGTAAAGTAAAAAAACTGATTGAGCTAATTGAAGACAGCGGTATTGCTGAGTTAGAAATTGTTGAAGGTGAAGAGTCAGTACGTATTACACGATATAGTGCTCCGCCGCCTGCTGCCGCACCTCTTGCAGCCCCCACAACACCCGCTACAACTATCGTTGAGACGACACCTGCTACTACCGAAGAAGTTACAAAAAGTGTAACGATTGATTCTCCAATGGTGGGGACTTTTTACCGCTCATCCTCCCCTACTGCTGCACCCTTTACGGAAGTAGGTCAAAAAGTATCTATTGGTGATACCTTGTGCATTATCGAAGCAATGAAAATGCTAAATGAAATTGAAGCCGATAAGTCTGGCACCATTAAATCTATCCTTGTCGAGAATGAGCAACCTGTAGAATTTGGTCAGCCTCTTTTCGTTATTGAATAATAGGAGTTATTTTCCATGATAAAAAAACTCCTCATCGCCAACCGTGGCGAAATTGCACTACGTATTTTACGTGCTTGCCGAGAAATGGGTATAAAGACCGTTGCAATACATTCTACTGCTGATAGAGATCTTAAGCATGTACGCCTTGCAGATGAAGCTGTTTGCATTGGTCCTGCTAGCTCCTTAGATAGCTATCTGAATATTCCTGCCATTATAAGTGCTGCTGAAGTAACAGATGCCGATGCTATCCACCCTGGTTACGGTTTTCTTTCAGAAAATGCCGACTTCGCAGAACGCGTAGAATCCAGTGGCTTTATTTTTGTTGGTCCTACTGCCGAAAGTATCCGCGTTATGGGAGATAAAATACGCGCGAAAGAAGCAATGGTTAAATCGAATGTACCTTGCGTACCCGGCTCTGAAGGTGCTGTTCCTGACGATCCTGAAGAATGCTTGGCAATGGCAGAACGTATTGGTTATCCACTGATTATCAAAGCCACAGGCGGTGGAGGCGGACGTGGTATGCGTACCGTATATGACGCTTCCGACTTGCTTGAATCAATCGCCATGACCAAAACAGAAGCTGGTGCCGCGTTTGGTAACGACGTGGTCTTTATGGAGAAATTCCTACAAAAGCCTCGTCATATTGAGTTCCAAGTGTTATCTGACACTCATGGCAATGCAATACATCTTTGTGAACGCGATTGCTCTATGCAACGCCGCAATCAAAAAGTAGTGGAAGAAGCTCCCGCACCAGGTATCACAACAGAGCAACGTAATACACTAGGTAACACCATTGCTAAAGCTTGTGTTGATATTGGCTATCGTGGTGCTGGGACTTTCGAATTTTTATATGAAGACGGTGAATTTTACTTCATCGAAATGAATACACGTTTACAAGTAGAACACCCTGTAACAGAGTTTATTACAGGTGTTGACCTTGTAAAGCAGCAACTACTCATTGCGGCAGGTGAAGAGCTAAAAATAAAACAGGAGGATATTGTTCCAAGAGGTCATGCCATTGAATGTCGCATTAATGCAGAAGACCCTGATACCTTTGCTCCCTCACCAGGTACTATCCAAAGCTTCCATCAACCAGGTGGACTTGGTGTAAGAGTAGACACCCATATATACGGCGGCTATAAAGTGCCACCTTATTATGACTCTATGATTGGTAAGCTGATTGTTCATGGTGAAGACAGGGATGCAGCAATTACAAGAATGGAAGGTGCACTCACAGAAATGGTGGTGATGGGAATTAAAACGAATATCCCGCTACAACTAAGAATTATGGCGGATACTGCTTTTCGTAAAGGTGGTGCAGGTATTGATTACCTTGAAAAGAAACTTAGCCAAACATGAGTACTTCAAGCTGGCAACAAATAAACTGTCACTGCAATAAATCATTTCAAGATGAAATATGCAAGTGTATGGAAAGTGCCGACGCACTTTCTATCACGTGGCAGGATGCTGGTGACACCCCCGTACTTGAGCCACTACCAGGTGAAACACCGCTTTGGGATGATTTAATCATCACTGCTTTATTTGCTGGCGATATTGATATATCTAAGCTACAGGATACGCTTGAAGCGAATAAACAGCGATGGCAGATCAGTAAAAATGTCATTGAAACAATAGAAGATCAAGACTGGGAACGTGCTTGGATGGAAGATTTTCACCCTATGAAATTTGGTGAAAATTTATGGATTTATCCTAGCTGGAATGAAGTTCCTGATGATGACTCTACCAAAATAATATTAGACCCAGGCTTAGCGTTTGGTAGTGGCACACACCCTACCACCGCCATGTGCCTAGAGTGGCTAGATGCTAACCCTCCTAAGGGACTTTCTGTTATCGACTATGGTTGTGGTAGCGGTATTTTGGCTATTGCCGCAGCAAAACTCGGTGCAAGAAAAATCCTTGCGACTGATATTGACAAACAAGCCCTCATCGCAACCAGAGATAATATGCAGAAAAATCATATTGCTGATAATGCCATCGAGACTTGCTTTCCAGACGCACTAAACAAAGATCCTGTTGATTTACTCATCGCTAATATTTTATCAGGCCCTCTTGTGGAGTTAGCAACAACATTTTCACAGCTATGTAAAACAAGTGGGACAATTGTTCTTTCGGGGATATTAGAAGAACAAACCAATAGCATTAAAGAAGCTTACAATGAATACTTTGATAATATTATGGTCGCTCAAAAAGAAAACTGGATAAGAATTACAGGCATTCGCCGAACATATTAATTTTGTGCAAGCATTTAATCAAATCAATCAAATATATGATCAAATTATAACCATGCATTAACTGTCATTTCGTAATATTATAAAAATAAGCTGATAAGTTACTCAATATTAATTTTTTATTACGCCTTCTTTTACTAAAAATCTAATTACCTAAAAAAACTGCTCAGGTTATATCCCCAACAAGTTTGGTCGCTGAGTCATGACATACCTAAATAGAAAAAATGGAAATTAGAATACCCCTTAGATATTGATTTAAACGCCAAATATTTAAATCAAAATTAAATGAAACAATATCCTACGACTTTACGCATTACATTAAAAATGAAATAAGCCATGTATACACAATGCTCAAATTGCGGTGCTGTTTTCCGCGTTAACATGAAAGAATTAACAGTAGCCCAAGGGCAACTACGTTGTGGAGAGTGCGACGAAATCTTTAATGCTATGGATACACTCTCCACAACCTTACCCAAAAATAAAAATTTTGTAGATAGCAATGAGGAACTAATTGACCCTGATGTATTAACACCTCAATACTCTTACACAAAAAGTAATAAAAAGAGTAGTTTTTTTCAGCTATTAGCTGTACTTATCTTACTATTATTATTGGTTGCACAATTTTTATATACAAATAAACATTGGTTTAATAACACAGTCAAACGAAGTCCTGAAAAAATTCATATGATTAGTAGAAATATCATTAGCCATCCTAACAACAGCGGTGTATTACTCATTTCCGCCTCTATTGAAAACCAAGCGGACTATGCACAACCATATCCTTATGTTGAAATAACTTTACTGGATGACAAAAAAAACAAAATCGCATTAAGACGTTTTAAACCTGAAGAGTACCTACAACATTATTCTAAAAATGATTTGCTACAACCTAAAAAACAAGCTTCTCTCCAGCTAACAATCTCAGACCCTGGAAAGAAAGCAACTCGTTTTAATTTTCAGTTTATGTAAACACACAGAGGATAAAATATTAAGAAGTGAGTAAAATAAATTTAACAAAATAAGTTTTTCTCACGAGTTAAAAGATCCTCTTATTATTTGTTATGCTTCAACCACTACATATAGGTCCCTATAAACTCAAAAGCAATGTATTGCTTGCTCCTATGGCAGGTATTACAGATCGTCCTTACAGAGACATTTGTCGCTCTTTTGGCGCAGGTTTGGCATCATCTGAAATGATAGCCTCTGATATTAGCTTATGGAGTTCAAAGAAGTCATCTTCTCGC
>JALVDG010000245.1 GCA_027009095.1 Thiotrichaceae bacterium | reverse complement strand
AGTAGAAAATACTAGTAAAAAAGCTGAGAAAGCTGAGAAAGCTGAGAAAGCTGAGAAAGCTGAGAAAGCTGAGAAAGCTGAGAAAGCTGAGAAAGCTGAGAAAGCTGAGGTGAAAAACCCTAATCCTACAATTAAGAAAGAAAGCAGTGCAAAAGAGGAGGGTAGTGAGGAAGAGAAATCAGCAGCTTCAACCGTTAAAAAATCAAAGCGACGTGGAATACGGCTAAAAAAAGAGCTGTAAATATTTATAAATTTGAATAGATGTTTGATGAAAAGGAAAAATCATGAATAAGATGTTTAAAGGCATATTAACTGTTGCAGGAGCAACAGTTGTAGCCTCTGCAACAATATTAGCAGCAGGGTCAAAAGATACAGATGCTAATGCAGGTGATGCCGAAGCAACTCAAAATACACCAGAAGCAACGGCTGATACAGTGAATACAACCGTTGCTAAGGGTGCTGCAGTTATTGCCGCAGCAGGAGCAATGCTTGACAAGGCAGAGGGAAAAGAAACTGAAAAAAGTACGACTGAATCCAAGGATGTTGACGCAAATGCTGCAACATCAGAAAAAGATGCCGCAGAAAATGTAGTAGATACTGTTAAGTCAACGGTTGCAAAAGGTGCAGCGGTTATTACAGCAGCAGAAGCAATGCTTGATAAGGCGGAAGGGAAAGCTAAAAATACTGCTACATCAAGCACAGAGCAGACAGCGACACAACAAGCTGGCAAAGCACAAAATACAGAAGGTGCTGAGGGATCTTACCCTCCCCCTCCTCCAGGACCATTTTCTGATGGTACTAGCAAAGCTAAATTACCCACAAGTATCGCAGCGGACTCTCCCGAAGCACCAAAAAGACCAGTTGCTAGTATGGATGCTCCAGTAGCACCATCTGCACCATCTGTTTCAGCACAAGGCGATACTAGCAGTGGAACAACAGCAGTAGCTGAAACAAAAAATCCAAAGGTAGAAGCGGTATCAGCAGAACAGTCGGTAGCTGCAGAAGTGAAAGCACCTGAAGCACCAAAAGTCGAAGTAACTGCGCCAGTACAGCCAGCAGTATCAGAGATGAAGGCTCCTGAAGCACCAAAAGTTGAGGTAACTGCACCAGTACAATCTGCAGCTGCAGAAATAAAAGCACCAGAGGCTCCAAAAACTGAAGTAACAGCAACAGAAAAGCCAGCGGAAGCGCCAAAAGTTGAAGTAGCAACACCTGCACAGCCAGCTGCTACGGAAGCGAAAGTATCTGAAACTCCAAAGGTTGAGGTCTCGACTCAAGATAAATCAGCAGTAAAAACAAATACTAAAACAGAGACAAAGAATAATTTCCCTCCTGCCAGGAATGCTTCTAATGGAGAAAATCAATCGTCTAAAACCCAAACAGCAATGATGCCTTCGCATATGAACCATCAACAACCTAGTCAACAAATGATGCCTCAGCAACAGATGCTAGTGCCTCAAGGAATGATGATGCCTCCTATGCCAATGATGGGTGGACAACGTATGATAATGGTTCCTATGTACCCTAGTATGATGGGGGGTAGACCAGTGTATGTATTCCCCTACCCTTATGGTTATCAAATGCCCTTTGGAAATATGCCACAAGGAAATGGGAATGCTCAACAGCAACTAAATCCTAACAAGCAGCAAGTACCTGCTCCGGCGATGGAAAAATAGAAAATGATAACGGTCATTGGAAATCTAAAGGGTGGTACAGGAAAAAGTACCGTTACCTTTAATTTGTCGATTTGGGTCGCAACACACCGAAACGTTCATGTTGCCGTATATGATTTTGACCCACAGGCAACTTTGACTGATGCATTTGAAATTAGAACCGAAGATGGATATCAGCCAAGTATTATTCCTTTTCACCAAATAGATGGTTTAAATAGAGAGGGAAAGCATACCGAGGTGTTGGTTGATATTGGTATGTCTGACATGGAAGCAATGAAAAAGTCTATTCAGAAAGCAGATAGAGTTCTGATACCTATAGCTCCAAGTCAAGCAGATGTTTGGTCTACGCAGCGTTTTATCAGCATGGTGAGTGATATTTGCGGTTCAGATATGCCTGAATTGTTGGGTTTTATGAACCGTTCAGATACACATAGAGCTGTGCGTGAAACCGATGAAGCATTTGATGCTTTATCAACACTAAAAGGTATTAAAATGTTAGACGAACGTTTGTATCAAAGAACTGCTTATCGTCGTTCATTTAGTGAAGGTTTAGCTGTTTTTGAGATGGATCCAAGGTCGAAAGCTGCTACTGAAATAGAAGCTTTGGGGAAGGTTTTATATTAGTTTTGTTCAGGTAGAAAGTAGTAGTATAAATAGAGAGTAAGGAACATGCATGAAGTAATTTCGACAAACTAATTTGTATCCGTATTAAAAGGAGCATACCACCTGATTGTCTTCAGTTTGAATAATTTTAAATAGTTGTAAAATAATTGTGCAATTCTTTTAAATCATTCAATCTGCAACAGTTATTTTGTGTTATAGTTTGTTGGGCTTATTTCATATTATATTCCGAGTTAATTTTTTAAAAATGTTCTAGCAAGTGTCTGTATAAAAAGAGAGAGTTATACAGCAAAGTACGGGCTAGTTGAGGAGATAATTGAATGAATATAACAAAATGGTTAGCTAGCCACCCAATACTTGCAGTATGGGGGGTAACAATAGTCGCTCTGCTAATGAGCTTTGGGGGAAAAGATCATAGTACAAAGGTTGCTAGTAATGGTCATGTAGAGGCAAAAGCCGAAGCTAGTCATTCCACTAATACACATGCCAATACTGAAAAGCATGGTAATGCTATGGAGCAAGTTGCACATAAAGTAACTCCAGCCGCTGAAAAGCAGCAAGTCCAAGTAAAAACTTCGGAGACTTCTAGTACGAATGTTGCAGCAGTTCAAATGCAAAAATTACAAGCACCAACAATGCCGGTTATGCCAACATCCGCATCGGTAGCTACACACGTTAATACTCAGCAAGCGCAGAGCAATAACGTTGCAACAACTCATGCGAATGCAGGGGCTGATATGCAAAAACTACAAGCAGCGACTACACCTGCTGTAGTGACAACAGATGCAAATACTCAACAAGTACAAGATAGTAATACTGCAACGACGGGTGCGAATGCAATTGCAAGGGCTGATATGCAAAAACTACAAGCAGCGACTACACCTGCTGTAGTGACAACAGATGCAAATACTCAACAAGCACAAGATAGTAATACTGCAACGACGGGTGCGAATGCAATTGCAGCAAGTGCGACAGAGTCATCAGAACAAAGTTTACCAAAAGCTGATTTAGCTGATAAATCCACTGATGATCTATTGTTAATGGCAAGAGAGGCCTATTGGAATAATGGTTTAGATGAAGCTGCTAGTATTTATCAGGAGTTGATTCAACGTGAGCCAAATGTGATCGGACATAAGGGAGAGCTAGGGAATGTTTACTGGAGACAGGGCTTTCCAGAAAAATCAGCTGCTTTATATGCTGATATCGCTATTCCCATGATTGATAACGGTAACGCCGAACGTGTCTCTAATATGATTGGCTTTATTGGTTTGTTTTATCCTAAAAAAGCGGCTGAAATCAGTAAACATATGCAGAGTTTAAATAAATAGAGTATTAGTAACTACTCAGCCTGCACTTTATTTTGCCCAATTTCTACGTTAAAAAATGCTCGTTTATACTTATAAACTCCGCCTTTTTTGGGAAAGAGAGTAAAAGGGCTTAAACTCAAAAGGGCTACGGAAATTTTTACTGATATTTGGACTTCATAATATCAGATAAGTATTTGTCTACCCTAGTACATCAATTACATTAAACTGACTTGCTGTATCCGTCAGTTTAATGCAGTTGATGTACTAGGAATAAAAACTATTAGTAAAGTTGATGCTTTACTGATAGTTTTTATGTTTTCAGGAAAATATTTTGCAACTACTCAGCATAATCACTAACTGCTTAGATTGTATTGTTTTAGTTCAAGGCAAAAGGGCGAAGGTTTATACGTATAAATAAGCACTTTATGCAGAAATTGGGCAAAACAGAGTGCGAGCTGAGTAGTTATAATGCTTTTTAGTTTTCTTAATAAGGGATAAGCTTTGATTAATTTGATCATAAACTCCTTATTGTACTGATTGATGTGCTTATTATTTCAATACGTTTACTTTGATGTAGTAGTAGTCAGTCACTGAATTGGGGCACTATTTTCATGCATATGGAATAGGTAGTAAAAGAGGAATGATAAAATGGCTGAAAATAGCGATTTAAATAAGGAATATATAAAAGAGCTTGAGCGTGAACTTCGTGATTTTGAAAAAAAATCGGAAGGTACTAACAAAACAATGCAAATGTTAGTGTATCCCGCCATGTTTGCTTTTATTATACTTGCGGCTTATGGTTTCTATTTAATACAGTCATTATCGTCAGATGTGCATGATATGTCTAATACAATTGCATCGATGGCAGGTTCTGTTGAGAAGAATATGGATTCTATCTCCGGAACAATGAGTGGTATGTCTGTTCATATGGATAAGTTAGTTTCGACGACTCAAAGTATGTCCGGTGATATTGGTAGCATGAATCAAAATACCAATGCAATGGTGAGTAGTATAGGTGGTTTAAAGTCAGCTACTTACGATATGGCAGCTTCGACTAATAATATGCAAAGAGATATGTGGAGTCTAAATCAAAGTATCTCTAAACCGCTTAGTTTTATGAATAATTTTTTACCATGGTCAAATAATAATGGTTCTCCTGCTCCATTACCCCCTTCCTATTATTCCTATCCGGCACAACAGCCACCTTTACCATTAATGATGCCGAGTACCGTTGTTCCGGCTCCTGCGACAGCGGCACAGGGAAAAAAGGATGAACAAAGTTTGGCAAATCCTTTGGATGATAATAGTAGGAAAAAGGTAAATTATCCATTGCCAATGCCTACTCCATCAGCATCAAATATTTAATACAGTCTTTCCAATCACGCATTATCCCCAATTTATTTGTCGACTATTAGTTAGAGGTAATCTCAAATGTCTCCAGACAAAAGAATGTCGCAACGCCTAGATCGTTTGCAGTCTCACTTAAAGCGTGAAAACCCTGTGTTAGTGTCGATTGTTGATCGTTATAGAGAACTCGATAAAGTTGCACATAAGATTGGCTTACTAAAAAATTCAGAGTCGTATGCAAACCAAATATCATGGTGGCCTTTAGTTTCTGTTTTAGGAACATTTTCAGCAGGAAAATCGAGCTTTATCAATTCATACCTAGGCTTAGAGTTGCAAAATACGGGAAATCAAGCGGTCGATGATCGTTTTACCGTTATTACCTATAGTGCCGATAAAGAAATGAGAACCTTACCTGGTATCGCTTTAGATGGTGATCCTCGCTTTCCTTTTTATCAAATCAGTGACGATATTGAACAGGTGAGCGAAGGAGAAGGGGAAAAAATAAATAATTATCTGCAAATGAAAGCAGCCCCCAGTGAACAGGTACGCGGTAAAATTCTTATCGACTCCCCTGGTTTTGATGCTGATGAGCAGCGTAAATCAATTTTAAAATTAACCGATCATATTATTGATCTATCAGACTTAGTTTTAGTCTTTTTTGATGCCCGCCATCCTGAGCCAGGTGCAATGCAAGATACACTGGAGCACCTTGTGAAAGGAGCACAAAGAAGAAGTGATAGTAATAAATTCTTATTTGTTTTAAATCAAATTGATACCTCTGCTAAAGATAATAACCTTGAAGATATTGTTGCCGCTTGGCAAAAAGCTTTAGTACAAACAGGGCTTACCTCTGGTCGTTTTTATGTCATGTTCAATAAAGACCTAGCCGTGCCTGTTGAAAATGAAACTGTCTGGGAGCGTTATGTCTCTAAGCGAGACAGTGATTACACAAAAATAAGCAAGCGTATGAACGATATTAATACAGATCGTGTTTACCGTATTATTGGCAGTATGGAATCACTGGTTAATCAAATAGAACAACAGGCAATTCCACAGCTTAGGCAAGCAAAGCAAATATGGCGTAAGCGAGTTTTATGGATTGATATTATTCTAGCAACTTTGCTTGCAGGTGGAACGATTGGGCTTAGTTATGGCTTAGGGCTTTGGAGCTTTACTGCTTTACCTGCTCCAATGGTCTTATTAACGGCTTTATTATCATTACTTTTTGTCTTTTTAGTGCTTCACTTTATCATTAAAAAGAAAGTAGCTAAAAGCATTGCCAAAACATTAAGTATTGAAGAGTCATATGGAAATGTTCAGCAAGCCTTCTTAAAAGGTACAGGATTTTTCCGTAGTGTCTTCTTTAGTAAGCCAGCAGGTTGGGGACGAAGTGCTATTAAAAAGCTAGATGGAATACGACATGATATTGACCTGTTTATCCAAAAGCTAAACGATAAATTTACTAGCCCTTCTGGAGAGTAATGACTTTATTGAGACTTCTATTAAACTCTCCTATAAACAATAGAAGTTTCCTTAACCAGTACCTGATTTAGGTAATAATAGATAGAGAAACGTTGTGAGCAAATCCCAAGACTTATTTTTAAAAGCACAAAATTTAATTCCAGGTGGTGTTAATTCCCCTGTTAGAGCCTTTAAAAGCGTAGGTGGAACCCCCCTATTTATTGAAAGAGCAGAAGGTGCTTATCTTTATGATGTTGATGGCAAACGTTATATTGATTACGTTGGCTCTTGGGGACCTATGATTGCAGGTCATGCTAATCCAGAAATTATTGAAGCAGTGCAGCAAGCAGCAACGCAAGGTCTAAGCTATGGTGCGCCAACAGAAATCGAAATTACAATGGCTGAACGTATTAACGAACTAATGCCATCGATTGAAATGGTGCGTATGGTAAGTTCAGGCACCGAGGCAACCATGTCGGCTATTCGTTTAGCGCGTGGTTTCACGGGGCGCGATAATATTGTCAAATTTGAAGGCGGTTATCATGGGCATGGTGATTCACTGTTGGTAAAAGCAGGTTCCGGCGCACTAACATTTGGTGAGCCAAGTTCCCCTGGTGTTCCAGAAGGTTTAGCCAAGCACACGCTGACGCTTGATTATAATAATAGTCAGCAGCTTATCGACCTGTTTGATAAAATGGGCGATGAGATAGCCTGTATTATCATTGAGCCAGTAGCAGGAAATATGAACTGTATTCCCCCTGTAGAAGGCTTTTTAGAAACATTACGCGCAGTGTGTGATAAACATGGTGCAGTGCTTATTTTTGATGAAGTCATGACGGGCTTTCGTGTTGCATTAGGCGGAGCGCAATCAATTTATAAAGTAAAGCCAGATTTAACCACGCTCGGTAAAATTATCGGTGGAGGCATGCCAGTAGGAGCTTTTGGAGGTCGTAAAGATATTATGGAAGCCTTATCTCCTGTTGGTCCTGTATATCAAGCAGGTACGCTATCAGGAAATCCTATTGCAATGGCAGCAGGATTAAAAACGCTAGAAATCATTACACGTGATGGTTTTTATGATGAGCTAACGGCTAAAACAACCATGTTTGTCTCAGGCATGCTAGCAGCGGCAAAAAAGCACGGTATCGCACTAACAAGCAATCAGGTTGGTGCAATGTTTGGTTTATTCTTTACCGATATCGAAGGTGTAAAAAGCTTTAGCGAAGTAATGAGCTGTAATGTTGAGCAGTTTAATCACTTCTTCCACGGTATGTTAGATGCAGGTATTAACTTAGCACCCTCTGCTTATGAGGCTGGCTTTGTGTCTAGCGCCCATACTAAGGAAGATTTAGAGCAAACAATTGCCATAGCAGAGACAGTATTTTCAACATTAAGCTAATTTAATAGGTTTAATATTTAAAAGCTAATAAATACCAATAATGAGGGAACTATACGCTTTATTAGCACTCTTAGCATTAGAGTGCTAAAATGTCATGAGACATGAGGAAAGATATAAAGATGAGCAGTACACATACAATACACAATCAATTAATACCTGTAACAGCAGCAAGTATTGATAGCTATATACAATCAGTACACGAACTGCCTGTATTAAGCGTAGCAGAAGAGAAAGAACTCGCTTTTCGCTTGCGTAATGAAAAGGATCTCGACGCTGCGCGTATGTTGATATTACATAACTTACGTTTTGTTATAAAAGTAGCGCGTGGATATAACGGCTACGGTTTACCGCTAGCAGACCTTGTTCAAGAAGGTAATGTTGGCTTGATGAAAGCAGTCAAACGCTTCGATCCTGCAATGAATGTACGTTTAGTATCATTTGCAGTTCACTGGATACGTGCAGAAATGCATGAATACATATTACGTAACTGGAAAATTGTAAAAGTTGCCACGACAAAAGCACAACGTAAATTATTCTTTAACCTACGTAGCAGTAAAAAGCGTTTAGGTTGGCTGAATCAAAAAGAAGTAAACGACGTTGCTGATACCTTAGGTGTGAGCAGCAAAGATGTACTTGAAATGGAAAAGCGTATGAGTGGTCAAGACTTAGGTTTTGATCTATCACCAAGTCAAGATGATGATGATAATGCCTATTCTCCTAGTTTATACCTAAAGACGGAAGAATTAGACCCGTCGGTCGTACTAGAAGAAGAAGATTGGCAGGATCATAAACAAGCTATTTTCAATAAAGCCTTAGCTAAGTTAGATGATCGCAGTAAAGATATATTAGCTAGTCGTTGGTTAGTCGATAAAAAAGCGACTTTACAAGAACTTGCAAGCAAATATGGAATCTCAGCAGAGCGTATTCGTCAACTAGAAAGTAATGCTATTAATAAAATACGTGAGTCTGTAGTGATTTAAATTACATATGTAAGTAGCAATTAACGTGATTGATGTACTAGAAGGGAAGCATTTGCTTCCCTTTTTTATTGACCTTCTAAATATTAAAAATTTTTCATCAGCCGATGAGAGAAATCACTACCCAAATAGAATCAATATAATACAATTTTGTCTCCTACTTTTTGATATTTAAGATATTGCGATGGGAGAATAGTGAGCTGTGTGGGCAGAGCAATAACGAAAAAGATCAGAAACAGGGATTAATAGAGATCATGAGATTAATTTTGTATAGATACTTAATTGACTTCTCATCCCTTGTTTAATTATCTAACAGCAACCATATAGTTGTTATTACTATCAATTCATTAAGGAAAAAAAATGCAACGAATTATCTTATTTATATTAACCAATCTAGCGATTATAGTCCTGCTAACTGTCGTCTTGACTGTTTTTGGCGTTTCATCAAAAAGCATGTCAGGAATGTTAATTATTGCCTTAGTCATTGGCATGGGAGGTTCTTTTATCTCTCTTGCGATGTCTAAATGGATGGCAAAAAAAACCATGGGGCTCAGTGTTATTGAAAACCCTACAACGCGAGAAGAGCGTTGGTTAGTAGATACTGTCAAAAAACAAGCGGATGCATCAGGCATTGGTATGCCTGAAGTCGCTATTTTTCATGATCCTAGCATGAATGCTTTTGCAACAGGAATGAAGCGTAATGATGCGTTAGTTGCTGTTAGTACAGGTTTGTTGGAAGGCATGAACCAAGATGAAATTGAAGCTGTTCTAGCACATGAAGTCAGTCATATTGCGAATGGTGATATGGTGACAATGGCTTTACTTCAAGGTGTTATTAATACATTTGTTATCTTTGCCGCACGTATTGTGGCAGGCGCAATTAGTAGTGCATTAGATGAAGATGGTGAAGGCGGAGAAGAGGGCTTAGGCTTCTTTGCTCACATGGCAGTCGTCATTGTTTTAGAGCTTGTGTTCGGTGCTTTAGCATCACTCATTACTATGTGGTTTTCGCGTAAACGAGAGTTTAGTGCTGATAAAGATGCGGCTAATTTAGTAGGTAATAACAAGATGATTGCCGCATTAGAGCGATTACGAGAAGATAATATGCCTGCTGAATTACATGGCGAAATGGCAGCACTTAGCATTTCTAATAAAGATGGCATAATGGCTTTATTCTCAACTCATCCACCTTTAGAGGATCGTATTGCCGCTTTAAAAGCATAAGACAATAGAGAAAAGCCACTTGTAGATAGAAGTGCAAATAAGAAGAGTTGGACTGACTTGTTAAATCAGTCCAACCATTGTTTAGCTTGCCAAAGAATATGGCTTAAGTAGGGTAATCGCACTTACATTAGTGGCT
>JALVDG010000244.1 GCA_027009095.1 Thiotrichaceae bacterium | reverse complement strand
GACTGATCTACGTCATTGCTTGCAATTACATTAAACGAAATGCTAACAACACCAAAGAGCGAAAATAGATTATCCATTTCAACGGTCAAATCTCCTTCCTCATTTATCCTAACATGATGTCGTAAAGCACTAGGAGTGGCTGGACGGCGAGGTGCTCCTCTTTTTTTTGAAACGCTAAAGTTGGAAATATGCCAATCTGTTACCACTCCGCCTTGATTAACATATGCCATATAAATCGTTATAGTAGAATCGGTGGCACGAAAGGTTGCTGTATTTTGGCTTTTATTAGCAGATAAAATGTGAGTATTGCCATCATAACCAGCGTAGCTATATCTAAATGCCAGAATATCTGCAACTAGTTTAGGAGCAAGTTCATTAATATCCTCGACTGTAATAGTACGTGAAGCTTCAGCTGTATTCCCCGCAGCATCCGTTGCGGTATACAAAATGGTGTATTCACCTGCAACTGATGTATCAACCGAGCCTGTGACAATAACTTCTACTACGCCATCTCTATCATCTATTGCCGTTGCTCCAGCATCGTTATACTCATCACCAACACTAAGGGTTACATCATCACCATTTACACTAATAACGGGAGGAGTAGTATCAGGAGCCAGTGTTACATTAACGATACGTGTTGCCTCAGATGTATTACCAGCAATATCTGTTGCCGTATACGTGATGGTATAAGTTCCTATAACACTAGTATCAACACTTCCTGCTGTTTCCACTGCCACTTCACCATCTTGGTCATCAATAGCAGTTGCGCCGTCATCAATATAACTAGCACCCTGTACAATATCGATAGGGTTTGCGCCAATAATAGTGATTACAGGAGGTGTGCTATCAATTTCAGTTGTAACAACCCATTCAGGTAGGGCGGGAAGATCATCGCTATTAGGTGGGTTACTAATGCCAAATGCCATCATATTTGCAGCTAGTGTATTTAATAACTCTGCTGATGCGCTTTGTCTGGCAATATTATTAAAAGCGGTTAAACCAACCCCATTAAACTGCCCATCATCAGCAAAGTCATCAGCTAGATTTTGTAGCATTGCGGCATTGCCACCCGCAGAAAGAAATCCGCCTGTAAATAAAAGTAATATTGCATTATCTTTACGATACCAGCCAGAGCCTTTGGTTAAATTTAGAGCGTTCAAACCACCAAACCTAGGCAATACTCTTTTTAAACCAAAAAATCTTTTAATCTCCCGCTGTGTATTACGCCATGCTTTTCCGCGCTTTTCACCATTTGCTACGCGGTACTTCATACGTTGTGCTGCAAGATGAGTAAATAGATTAGTATTAGCTTTATTTACCCCATACCTTTTTAAGCGAGAAATTGATTTTAAACTTAATGGGGTATTGCTAGTCGCACCCGTTAACTCATTAAAATATAACCCAGTGACGTTTATTTCAGTCCATCCCTTCCAAGGGATTTTCTTAAACTTATAGCGTCCTTGATTATTAGTAACTTCGCCTATAAGAGTTTTTAATTTCTTGGGATTAAAGTTTTTGTCAAGTTTATTAATAACAAGCTCTGAACCTTGTATATATGCCCCTTTTTGAGCATAACCTTGTAACTTACTATCAGCATAGGCGATAGAATTGCTAATTAACATTAACAGACAAACAGGCAAAGCTAATACAGCTTTAAATCTGAACATGTTTATACTCCGTGAGTTTTAGTCAAAAATCCATTTTAGAAGAAGTATAATCTCTGTTTTTATAGTAAGCTATTGTTTTTATTATTATAAATATTATTATACAGATAGGCTGTTTTTATGCTTGATGCTCAAATAATGAGGCACAAAAAGTCTAGTTAGAGCAAAAAAGACACCCATCATAATTATACTTATGCGAGCTACTCGCCCTGCGGGAGCAATATAACGTGGTTGGAGTACTAGACTTTCTTCTTCTCGTTGGGTAATGATGATAAAGAAGGGGGACTTAGTCATTTAATGGATATCCACGATAAAATTTCTGACTTGTTTTTCTCTTTTTCTTTGTTTTACTTTTAGAATATTCTGCTTTCTCTTTTTTTATTACCTGACCACGATAGATATATGTGGAAATACTAATTTTATCAGATTCTTGTTTTTGCTTATTCGGTTCTATGGGTTTTACCGTTTTAAGACTAACTCCCAATTTATCTAATGACTCTTTGTGTTCAACTACGGACTTATTATGAAATGGAAAGGGGGAATTAGAAAAAGACCAGCGTCCAGACTTAAGGTGACAAAGTGCGTTAATTGCTTCGATACCATGCAATCGCTGATAACAACAATAAATAATTTTTCCTTCTTTTAGGCCTAGGCGCGCAGAGGTATTTGTATCACTAGCAATAAAAAATGTACCTGTATGCTGTTGCTCCAAGTGATTTTTTAATTCATTTAGAATGGTTCTTAAGGGTGAATAGGTCTTCATAGTGAGAGTAGATACTCAATGCGATAATTTTGTGTATGTCTGTCTATTTAAGGAACCCTGATTAAGTCATAAGAGGTTTTGTAAATACTAAAATCACTCATTTTTTACCTGAAGATTATGCCTATAGAGTAGCTATTAGCATGATTTTTCAATAAAAAAACTGAACAATTTTACCCGTCGAGAAACTCTTTCCGACTTAATCAGAAGTTCTTTTAAAGAGCGTAGATATTCCTAACCTAATGGTTACTCCCTATAGTGTAGGATATTCACTGATAATTTTATTTCTGAATTATATGTGTCAAGTCCCGATAGATCATAAACAT
>JALVDG010000243.1 GCA_027009095.1 Thiotrichaceae bacterium | reverse complement strand
AAAAGTCAGCGTTCAAGCACGAAAAAAATACAGTAACATCTCGCAAGTCTGGCAAGTCGAAGCACAAGATCAGGGGCAAACTGTACACACTCAATACGAATTTTTACGTTGGGATGATATTGTTCGGCGGCACTGGGTAAAGTCAATACTCAGTATCTTTATTGATTTTATTTATGTGTCATGGGTTTTTATTACCACAGGCACCTTAAAACGAGTAGCTCAAGCCTCGCGTACCCCTGCAATTACGGGTCTATATCCTGCGGTATTTATTGCAGTTTCTGGCTTACTGGCGATACTACTTTGCTTGCTTGCAGTATTTGTTTTTTCTGTCTTTCAATTAACATGGCTTGGCTGGCTCATTGGTGGAGGAATTTTTGTCGGAGTCATCTACTTTGCAAAAGCATGGGGCGATAGACTCAATGTATTTTGGCTGTTACGCATTTATGCTTTTACCTCACGCTGGGCATCGGGTGAAATAAAAGAAGTCGATGAGCGTATTGAGCTATTTGCAGAACGTATTTTTGATGTCTTAAAAAATAATCAGCAAGATGAGGTTATTTTAGTCGGACATAGCGTAGGAACCATGCTGACAAGCTCAATTAGTGCGCGGATAGCCGAAAAACTTGATGTAGAGCAACTACCGTGCTGTCTAAATATGCTGACATTAGGCGAATGTATACCGCTACTTAGCTTATTACCAAAGGCTAAGTCGATTAAAAAGGATTTATCGATCATCTCCTGTAGCGATAATATTTATTGGGTTGATTATACTTCCCCCGCTGATGGTGCTTGTTTTCCGCTGGTTGACCCTATTAAAGTGAGCTTGATAGATGAGCCTTATTGCCATAGTCCTGTACTGCTTTCAGCGCGTTTTTATAAACTTTTTAGCGATATTAACTATCAAAAAATAAGACGAAATTTCTATAAAATGCACTTTTTATATTTAATGTCGAACGACAATTTAGGTCAATACGATTACTTTGCGATGACAGCAGGAAAGCAGTCATTGAAGTCACGTATAACACAACAATACAAAGGGAGACACTAATGTCCTGTCCCGTACATCCTAAACCATTAAAAAATAAAGCCTCATTACTGTTCACTTTTTTTATTAAGAGGAAGTCGTGGCTGAACGGACTTTTTGAACGCAGTTACACAATGAAAACGGGCAAGGTAAAACTGCCTGGTATTGAAATAGTCGTGGCAAATGAGTTATCACTTGTTAAAGACATTATGGTTAATAAGGTTGATAAATATCCTAAAAATAAATTACTGCACGAATTATTAGAACCGTTATTAGGCGACAGTATTTTTACCACTAATGGTTGTCAATGGCGTAAGCAACGTAATTTACTAACCCCTGCATTTGCTAGTACCAGTATCGGTAAAGTCTTTGTTTTAATGAAACAAGCAACCGATGATATGCGCGAGCGTTTAAGCAAAGTGGAAGCAGGTAGCCGCTTTGATATGGAGTCAGAAATGACCTTTATCACCGCTGATATTATCTTTAGAACCATTATGACGACAAAACTAAGTTCTGAAGAAGCACAAAAAATAACATCAGCCTTTACGCGCTTTCAAGAACAATCGCTAAAAATATCGATGTTACGCATGTTTAAAATCCCCTTGGTGTTTAGTTATAAAGAACATAAACGTATACAAGCGGCAAAAATCATAAGAGGAGCTTTAGAAAAAGTTATTCGCCCACGTTATGAGGCAGTTAATAATGGCGAAGAAACGCAAGCGGTTGATATTCTCTCTTCCCTACTATTAACCCGTGACCCCGATACAGGAGAGCGTTTTTCATTTAAAGAAATTGTCGATCAAGTATCCATGTTATTTTTAGCAGGTCACGAAACATCGGCTAGCGCTTTATCATGGCTGTTTTATCTACTTGCTGAATACCCTGAAATTCAAGAAGAAGCCTATCAAGAAATTAAAACAGTAGTTGGCGACAGAGAAATCGAAGCAACAGACCTCAAAAAACTAAAGCTTGTCAACGCCATCTTTCGTGAAACCTTACGTCTGTATCCCCCCGTTGGTTTTATGATGCGTGAAGCCGCAGAGAAAGTAACATTACGCGATAAAATAATTCAGGCAGGTCAATCGGTGGTTATATCGCCGTGGTTAATCCACCGCAATAAATATAACTGGGAAAAACCACATGACTTTAATCCTAAGCGTTTCTTAGAAAAACAAAAAACACCCATAAAATCAAGATACCTACCCTTTGGCATGGGGCAACGAGTCTGTATCGGTGCATCATTTGCCATGCAAGAAGCAGTACTGATTATTACCTCGGTACTTCAGCACTATCGGGTAGAAGAGGTTGAAGGGTTCAAGCCTCAGCCTGTCGGCAGACTAACCATTCGCTCTGAGAATGGGATTTATGTGAAGTTATTTAAGCGGGAGGACACATAGCTCCTAACTTAGTCGCAATGGCATCAATTAAAGGCTGTGGTGGGTATTCGCCACCTGCCGCCATTCGATAATCTTGCCACTGTGCAAAATCACTTGCTAAACACGCATCTGTGCCATAGCAGGCAAGCACTTTAATAATATAATCAGATATTTTCCAAGGACCTTCACCTGAAACCCAACCTTTAATAAGGTGGATACCTTCCTCAGGCTCTTTTAAATGCCAAAATGGTTCAAAATATAATAACCCTTTGGGGTGCTTATAAATTTCAGCAAGTAAAATCTCCTCGCCTTGAGGGTTGCGTAGCGTCAGTGGTGCAGTCATAGAAAAGAGGTCTGCCATAATTTTATATCTCCTGTTTGCGTTACTTTTTATTGTAGTATAATTTACTGTAATAAATGCTACAATAATGTAATGAAATTCTACAATCGTGAAAAAGAACGTAAACAGTTACTAAAATGGTCTCAACAAGCAGAAGAAGGGCAGTCAAATCTAACGCTTCTTGTTGGTCGTCGCCGTGTGGGGAAAACAGCGTTACTTCAGCAGGTTTTTCAAGACAGAAAGTCGCTTTACTTGTTTATTTCACGAAAATCAGAGTCTTTACTTTGTGAAGAATTTGCTGATCAAATACATACTCAGCTTGATATTCCTATATTTGGTAAACCCAAGCGATTACGCGATATTTTTTTAGTCTTGTTTGACTATGCTAAACAGCAGCCTCTAACGTTAATACTGGATGAGTTTCAGGATATTAGTCGCTTGAACAATGGCTTTTTCTCTGACTTACAAAACCTGTGGGATCAACATCGTTCAACGATCCGAATGCATCTGATTTGTTGTGGCTCGCTTTATTCGTTGATGACTAAGATTTTTCAGGACAGCAAAGAGCCTTTATTTGGTCGTGCGGATAATCGCCTCAACCTACAGCCTCTTAAACCTCTGTATATTGCTGAGTTGCTAAAAGATCAACAGCATTTTAGTAGTGAGAATTGCTTAACTTGGTATACATTGAGCGGTGGTGTCCCCAAGTATTTGGAATGGCTTTCCAGAACGGATAGCCGTAGCGATTTGTGGTCACAATGGATTAATGAGCATAGCCTTGTTATCGAGGAAGGAAAATATCGTCTTGCTGAAGAGTTTGGTGGTGAACAAAATACTTATTTTTCTATTCTTGCTTGTATTGCGAATGGAAATACTAGCCGTAGCCAAATTGAATCAATATTGGAAATATCAGTAGGCCCTTATCTACAGCGATTGGAAAAAGAGTTTGAGATTATTCAACGTATTACTCCTGTTTTAGCTAAACCAAATAGTCGTCAAATAAAATATCGTATCCAAGATGCTTTTCTAAGTTTTTGGTTTCGGTTTGTGCATCATTATCGTAGTGCGGTTGAGATTGGTAACTTTGAATATCTACAAAAAATTATTCGGCGTGATTTTTCTAGCTATAGTGGTGTATGGCTAGAACGCTTATTTCAAGAACAATTGGCTGATACTGGGGAGTACAATGTTATCGGTAATTATTGGGAATCAGGTAATAAAAATGAGATTGATATTGTTGCTCTCAATGAGCTTGATAAAAAAGTATTGATTGCAGAGGTTAAACGAAACCCTAGACGTATAAGTCTAAGTCAGTTAAAAGAAAAATCGCTTAGACTTGAGCTGCAATTAAAGGGGTATACATTTGAGTATCGTGGTTTATCTTTAGATGATTTGAGTTTATAGCGAGATATGACTCGAGGAATAAATTCCTCGGTATGTATTCCTAAATAAATTTAGGAACAAGCAATAACAAAACATCAATTCCTTACTTTATCCACGTAGTATTTCTCCCGTTAAGCTGTCTCTAATTTTAGTTGGTTTAGATAAGTTTCCTACCTCGTTATCCAGTATGCCATCTAGCCTATCACCTAAGTGGTTAATAACTTCCTGACTGGTTTTAGCAGGTTTTTGTCCTGAGAGATTGGCACTGCTTGAGACTAATGCTGAGCCAAAGTGTTGGCATAGTTGGATAACAGAGGGGTGTTTGCTAATGCGTATGGCGAGGGAGTTAAATTGTCCTGTTAGCCATTGGGGAGTATCAGTTTTGGCAGGGAATACCCATGTGGTTTCGCTTGGCTGTGTGTGTTGTTTTTGTTGTTCACTGATGGGAGATAAAAAGGGGGCGACTTGCGAAAAATTAGCGGCAACTAAGATGAGTCCTTTATCAATAGGGCGTTGTTTTATGCTAAGTAAGCGCATGACAGCGGTTTCATTGAGCGGGTCACAGCCTAGCCCAAATACAGCTTCGGTAGGGTAGGCGATAATACCGCCTTGTTGTAGCGTTTTGACTAAATCTTGAGGATTTTTACTGAGTATCATTATTAGAGCATATTTATATATTTGTTCTAATAGAAAAAATCATGCGCATTAAGTCGGATAAAGAAGAGGCTTCCATTTTTTCCATCACCTTAGCGCGATGTGCTTCGACGGTTGATTGGCTAATATTAAGATCATAGGCGATGACTTTATTTCGCTTGCCTGCTACAACCTCTTCCATGACTTCTTTTTCGCGCTGGGTTAAACGCTCTATGCGTTCTTGGATTTCTGCTTTTTTACAGGCGACACCGCGTTGTTCTGCATCTATTTCGATGGCTTTGTAGATGCTTTCGAGTAGGCTTTGTTCATTAAATGGTTTTTCTAAGAAGTCTACCGCGCCTGCTTGCACGGCTTGTACCGCCATCGAAATATCACCATGCCCTGTAATAATAATAATAGGAGGGTGCAAATCAAAACTAGAGAGGTGTGATTGCAATGCTAAGCCACTCATGCCTTTCATGCGAACATCTAAAACGAGGCAGCCAGGGCTTTCTGCATCGAAATTATCTAAATAAGATTGTGCAGAATCGTAAGTTTTAGCGTTTAAACCTATCGATTGCATGAGTAATTGCAGGGCATCACGAACTTCTTCGTCATCATCAACAATAAAAACGGTAATGTCTTCTGGCATAGCTATTCCTCAATGTGTTTAGAAGCTTTAGCAGGTGCATAGTCACTCTACGCAACGATTTTAGATCATTCAAGCTGGGACAATCAGGCAAGTTAGGGTGTTAAACTTATATCATGCACGTTCCTTAGCAGGTGGTAGTGAAAAATAAAAACTCACACCTGTTTGCTGTCCTAATGGTGATTCTACTTTGATTTGTCCACCATGTGCTTCAATAATCCCTTGGCTGATCGAAAGTCCTAGCCCCATTCCTTGATCTTTGGTTGTCATAAATGGTTCAAATAGTTGGTCTCGTATCACTTTTTTTAAGCCTAATCCTGTGTCGCTGACTCTAATTTCAATTTTATTATTATTTGTCGGTGTGCTACGTATACTTAAGTTTCGTTTGCCCTTTGGCACACATTCAAGCGAATCAATCGCATTGCGTACTAAATTTAAAATAACCTGTTCGATTTGAATATCTTGGGCAAAAACCCAATCGTGATCCTTATCGAGTTGTAACTCTAGGTTTATTTTTTTACTTTGAATTTCCTTTTCAAGCAAGTCGAGTACCGTATCAACCATTAGACTTATTTTAGCAGGTTTTTGATGTGGTAATTCTTTGTGTGAAAAGTGACGAATGTATTGGATAACATTAGCAGCACGCTCGGCTTGTGAGGATATTTTATCTAGCACATCGGCACATTGCTCTATGTTGTTATTATCACTTTCTAGCATTCTCGCACATGCCCTGGCATTGGTACTGATAGCAGTAAGTGGTTGGTTTAACTCATGGGCTATGCCCGATGCCATTTCACCTAACATGCTCAATCTTCCTACATGAGCTAATTGTAATTGATGCTCTTGATTCCGTTTTTGTGTTTTTTTGCGTTCGGTTATATCTCTAAAAACAACCACGCTACCTTGTATATTTCCTTTTAAATCGCGAAAGGGGGTGCAACTGTACTCAACATTGATATAGCTACCATCTTTTTTCCAGAAAATATCATCCGAGATAAAGCGAGCGCGACTATCAACAGCCGATTGATAGACAGGACATTCTTCTCTAGGGTGTGGTGTACCATCCTCATGGGTGTGGTGAAGAATAATATGCTGATTTTTACCAATAAGATCTTCAGCTTTCCATCCCGTCATATTCTCCATTGCTTTATTAACAAAGGTACAATTTCCTTCCAAATCGACACCATAAATACCATCAGCAACCGATTGATTGATTAATTCATGTTGGCGTTCTAAGCGTTGCTGGCTACGTTTAAGGCGACGATTGTGTCGGACGACAACGGAAATTAAGCTAATGAGCAAGAGTAAGGAAATTATGCCGATTAATACTAAATACCAATAGCGTTTGAGTACCTCTGTGAGTGTTAACTTTTCTAAAGAAGCGTATGGCGGGAGGGCAAGTTCTTTGAATAAAGCACGCACCTCATGGTAGTCGAGGGGAATAGACCAATTAGTATATTTATCGGAGCTTAAAGGAGAGTTACTAGGCGGTATTTGCAATAAGGCAACAGCAACTTGACGGGCTAGTTCAGGTGATGTGTGACTTAATTTACTAAAAGGCCATTCGGGATAGAGTCGTGTACTATGAAGTGAGAGAAATTTATCTTTGTGGCGTAAATTAATAAACTTTAAATCATCAATATCAATGGTACCAGCGGCATCCATGCGTTCTAAAATATCCGTGCGAACGGTTCCTGCATCGACTTTACCATCTAAAACAGCCATTACCACACGGTCATGAATACCACCAAACTCTAATCGAGAAAAATCTCGGTAAGGATTTATACCCAAAGCATTCATTTCGCGCCATGCCATCTGAAAACCACCAAGAGAATCTTTATCGACAGCCATAAATGATTTATTTTTTAGATCTCGAAGACTATTAATATCATCACGATCTTCGCGGGTAAAAATAACACCTCCAAACACATTATTGGGGCGATTAATATCGGAAGTAACCATTGTGGCAAGGCGTGATACACCGTATTTTTCTTCTAAATTAACGTACATACCTGAATTAACAAGAATAAAATCAATGGTGTGATTTTTAACAGCAGGCTCTACCTCATCGAAATCAAGAGGGATAATTTCAAAGTCATATTGAGGTAGTTTGCTGATAAGATAATTGGCGGTAGGGTTCCATGTTTCGAGTGTTTTAGCATCGCCTCTATGGCTTAATACGCCGATGGTAATAAAAGGATTAGTCGATTTTTCCCGTTTTTCTGCCCATGTTGGGAGGCAGATAAAGAGAAAAAAGAGAGAAAGGATGGCTTTGAAACGTATGGTAACGATAAGTTAATTACTTCCTCAGTGTCAGGGGGCTAGGGAGAGGGTTAGTACTGTGAATTTATTCTACCTTAAAATTGTCGTTGCTCGTATGGGGGAAAACCCCATGTTATTCAATGCTTCTGACCATTTTCTTTTTATTGTATTTCTAGCAGACTATGTGGTCTATCGATATTGTAGGTTTTAATCGCCGATTAAGGAATAGCTTAAAACGTATAATTAAATAAATAGATCTAATTACAACCTCAGTAGGGGATATACGCATGCCAACGATGGATAAACGAACCTTTTTAAAACTACTCGCAATGGGTGCAGCAGGTACCGCAACGGGTAGTCTACCACTTTTAATGCAAAACGCGACTGCAGCAGAGTCGATGCCAAAAGGGTTTTATAGTATCCCCAAAAAAGGGCAGGCACGTATTCTTCATACCACCGATTTACACGGTCAGTTATTGCCTGTTTATTTTCGTGAGCCAAACGTCAACCTAGGCGTGGGAGAAGCCTTTGGTCGTCCACCACATATCGTCGGCAAAAAACTCCTAGAATACATGAAGCTACCGCTCGATGGTCCTGAAGCCTATGCCTACACCTATTTGGACTTTTTTAATGCCGCTAAAAAATACGGCAAAACAGGTGGCTATGCGCATATAAAAACCCTCTTAGATCAACTTCGTAAAGAAGCAGGTGGCAGAGAAAACACCCTCACACTCGATGGCGGTGATTTATGGCAAGGCTCAGCAACCAATGTCTGGACACGCGGTGTCGACATGGTAGAAGCCTCCAACATCCTCGGCATAGATGTCATGGTAGGTCACTGGGAATTTACCTACCGCGAAAGAGAAGTCCTCAGCAATGTTGCCTTATTCAAAGGTGACTTTATCGGACAAAACGTCCGCATCAAAGAAGATGCATTAATGAGTGACGAATACCCCGAGATGACCGAAAAATTTGGCGGCAAAGGTCTGTTTGATGAAGACGAAGGCTATGCCTTCCAACCTTATGTGATGAAAAAAATTGGCGGTAAACGTATCGCTGTCGTCGGACAAGCCTTCCCAAGAACCTCAAACGCCAACCCCCCAGAGTTCTTCCCAGACTGGTCTTTTGGACTGCGTGAAGACGACATGAAAAACCTCGTTAAAAAAATTCGCAGCGAAGAAAAACCCGATGCCGTCATCATGATCTCTCACAACGGCATGGATGTAGACGTAAAAATGGGTGAGAACATCCCTGGTATCGATGCCATCTTCGGTGGACACACTCACGACGGTATGCCACAACCCATCAAGGTCAAAAACAAAGCAGGCAAAGGACATTGCCTAGTCACCAATGGCGGTTCTAACGGCAAATACGTTGGTGTTATGGACATGGACATGCACGACGGCAAAGTTGATATGCACTACAAAATGCTCCCCGTCATCAGTAACTGGCTACCCGCAGACAAAGAAATGGAAGCCTACATTAGTCAAATGCGCAGTAAAAAATACGACGACAAAATCATCGAAAGTCGTAACAAAAAATTCTACTACAACAAAAAACGTCTCGGTAAAACCTACCAAGAAATTCTCGAAGAAAAACTCGCCATCGCAGACAGAACCCTCTACCGAAGAGGCAACTTCATGGGCACATGGGATCAAATCCTCTGTAATGCCCTACGCGAAGAATACAAAGCCGACATCGCTATGTCCGCAGGTGTGCGCTGGGGAACCACCACCCTCAAAGGCGACTGGATCACCATGGAAGACGTGATGACCCAATGTGCCATGACCTACGCCGAAACCTATGTTACTGAAATGAAAGGCAAAGACCTGCTAGAAACCCTCGAACAAGTTGCCGATAACCTCTTCGACCCTGACCCCTACCTACAATCAGGAGGCGACATGGTCAGACTTGGCGGTATGGACTACACCCTCGACCCCACCAAGCCACTGTACTCCCGCATCACCGACGCCAAACTCGACAATGGCGACAAAATAGACCCCAAGAAAACCTACAAAGTCGCAGGCTGGGCAACCGTCAATCGCACCCCAGAAGGAAGACTGATGTGGGATGTGGTACGCGATTACATCCTTAATAATCGAGACAAAAACAACGTACTTAAACTATCAAAAATTAATAATCCGATCTTAAAGAATGTATCGGACAATCCAGGTATTGCGGATTATCCTGAGTAAATTTTAAGTCCAAAAAATGATTAGAAGGCTATCTTTTTTCTAGATAGTCTCCTATATATATGAACGAGGAGTTTTAATTATTAAGCTCTTTAAGATTAAATCAACCAAAACAGGGCATAAATAGGCGTATCGGAGTCGGGTAAACTCTGCAAGAGTTTGTGTCCTGTTTTGGTTGATTTAGTAATTAGTAAAAATAGTGTTGTGATTTTTTGTAACTTCTCATAATCCACAGGCACGTTTAAAATCAATAACTTGCAGTGTATAAAAAAATAGACACCTTGGTTTTTAGCATAACTAAACCATTGATTTTTTCTTTTTAGAAAGTAAAAAAATGAAATTTAGCTATAAAATAATCA
>JALVDG010000242.1 GCA_027009095.1 Thiotrichaceae bacterium | reverse complement strand
CTGTCGTATTGCCATCGCGAAAGATGAAGCATTTAGTTTTATCTATGCTGAGAATATACGTTTACTTAAAGCATTAGGGGCAGATTTGCTCTACTTCTCTCCACTGCATGATAAAACCATGCCAAACGCAGATGTGTTGTGGCTTCCAGGTGGCTACCCTGAATTGCATAAAGAACAATTACAAAATAATAGCAGTATGCACCAATCCATTCGTGAGCATTATCAAGCCAATAAAAAAATACTCGCTGAATGTGGCGGTATGCTCTATATCCAAGAAACACTTACCGATATAGAGGGCGACAGGGTAAAAATGGTCGGGCTTATTCAGGGCGATGGTTATATGCGTACACGCAGTGGTTGTCAAGGTATGCAAAGTGCTATGTTGCCAGAAGGTGAAGTACGTGCCCACGCGCATCACCATTCACGCAGTGAAAACACGTTAGAGCCAATCGCTTATGGAAAGCGAGCAACACATTCTGCACCTGGAGAAGCTATTTATCGTAGTAAAGGATTGACAGCTTCTTACCTCCACCTATTTTTCCCTTCTAATATTACTGCAATCGTTCGCTTATTTTCCTGACGGAGTATAAAGCGCAATCTAAGCAGTTACTGATTATACTTGGTAGTTACAAAAATTATTATATAGATCAAAAATATAGCAAGAAAATACTTGTTTGTTTTAAAATATTAGATGAAGAATACCTTTGTAAATGACTGAAGTAAATTTAATAATGACTATCAAACTAATTTATGTTATTAATCCACCCCTTAAGATGAAAGTATTAGATGAATAGCCCAGTTCGAGACAGTCATTCTGTATTATTAATAATGAGATAAAACCTAAATTAAGTAGATGGAAATTTTTAGTTATGGGGAAAATGATTTTCCACAGAAAAGGGAACAGGAAGTATCTGTATTTTAATGGTAAAAACTATGAAATACGGGTATCAAAAAACAATCAATTTGAGTTAAGTGATGATATTCCTTTTAATGAATTGTCTCAATTAACGGGCTATAACCTGCCGCGTAATTTTTTAATAACCTGTGATGGCGAGGGGCAAGGTTGTTACCCTAACCTTGAGTATATTCATTTTTTCCGCAAAAACGATCAGTTAGTTGTCACAGTTGATACAAATTATAAGCTAACCGAGTGGAAGGAAAAAATAAATTTATTATCTTTTATTGAAGAGTTTCGAGAGCGTTTAAGTGATATTTATTCAATTGAGTCAAAGCAGGCGAATTTATTTGAAGAGTCCTTAGTTAATGTTCGTTTTAAAATAGTAGTCGATTGTGATATGAATTTATCTAGTGCCGTTGAGTCGTTGGATAAAATATTGCTTAATGAGCATAAGATCTTGCTGTCTTATAACACAGTTAAGTATAAAATATCGCTTTCTAGTCGTCACCAACAAGCAGGCAAGTCATTACTGCACTATTTACATAGAGTAATGAAATACAAAAAATTGAGTGATGATTTAACTATGTCGGTGATGGAAAATAACTATCTCGTCTCAGTTTCTTTGCGCTTTCCAGAGAAGCGCAAACAAGAAGTATTAAATGCAGTTTATTGCTATGGCATGATTTTAAAAGGGGAGTTATCTGCCTGTGATCTGTTGCCACATAAAGCGCACCGCCACCAGCTAAATGTATCTTTAGACGCAGTACAACGCCGCATTGAATTTCAAAATAAAAAAATATATAGAAAGAAAATGATGTTTGTTTCATCAGAGGAAGAAGCAAACTGGTTAAAGCTACAGGTGGGTAATTGTTTAACAGGAGAGTCCTCTGAGTTAGAAACACATGCGCTAGGTTGAGCTAAGGAACTCTAAAAAGATTAGAACCATCTCTATTGATTATTATCAAATTTATTTGTGACCTAAATATGATAGTATCAACGCCTTCTTAGCTAATCATAGAAACTCAACTTTTCCCCTCAAATATGTCCCTTACCGTTTCAAACTTGCAATGTACTCGTGGTGATCGCCAGCTATTTTCTGAGTTGAGTTTTCAGCTTAAAGCAAAGCAATTACTTTTTTTGGAAGGTGAAAATGGTAGTGGAAAAACGACGTTAATTCGTACCCTATGTGCTTTATTTGTTGCCGACAAAGGAGAGGTTCTTTGGTGTAATCAGCCCATTCAAGAGCAAATAGAAAGCTATCGGGAATCCCTTTTTTATCTTGGTCACTTGAATGCTATTAAGGGGGATTTATCTGTACTGGAAAATCTACGCTTTAATCATGCCATGTCAGGGCAAAAATGTAGCGATGATGATCTGCTAGATGCTTTAGATAAAATTGGTTTGTATGGTTATGAAGACGTTCCCTCACGTCAACTATCACAAGGTCAAAAACGTCGTGTTGCACTTGCACGCTTACTACTCAATAAATCCCCTTTATGGATTCTAGATGAACCATTTGTAGCGTTAGATGTGGCAGCTGTAGAGTTATTGCAAGGTATTATCTCCGCACATATCGAATCAGGCGGTATGGCGGTACTCACTACTCATCAAGAAGTCCCGCTAACACAAGAAAAAATTCAGCACTTAAACCTAGATCAATATGCAACTCAAAATGCTGAGGCATCCTATGTTTAAAACATTTTGGATGATCTTAAAGCGCGACTTAAAGTTAGCCTTGCGTCGTCGTAGCGAAATTTTCACGGTGCTATTCTTCTTTATTATTGTCGTAAGCTTATTTCCTTTGGGGGTCGGTTTTGATGAAAAAATGTTACAGAGTATTGCCTCAGGGGTTGCTTGGATAGCAGCACTATTAGCCTCAATGTTGGCATTAGAGCGTCTATTTTCGAGTGATTATGTTGATGGTACGTTAGAGCAAATGCTATTGACTCCCCAGCCACTTCCCGTCTTAGTTTTCGCAAAAATGACCGCTCACTGGCTACTAACAGGTTTACCGCTCGTGTTAATTGCCCCTGTTGTTGGTATTTTATACCATTTAGAAGCAGAAACCGTAAAAGTTATGATGTTTATGTTGTTGCTGGGTACGCCAATATTAAGTATGGTGGGGGCAATCGGAGCAGCACTTACTTTAGGGCTGCGTGGTGGTGGAGTGTTGATTTCATTGCTTATTTTGCCATTATATATCCCTGTTTTAGTGTATGGGGCAGGGGCGATTAATGAGAGTATGTTACAATCGGGTAATATAGAGCCTTATACATTGTTATTATCTGCCTTTTTGCTACTGTCATTAATATTCTCGCCGTGGGCAACAGCAGCGGCTTTGAAAATATCATTAGAATAAAATCTGAACCCGAGAGGTTAATATGGGTTTAGAGTAAATCCCCCTTTAGGAAAATATATATGTCCTTAAATTGGTTTAAATACTCTGCCCCAATGAACTTTTACCCATTAGCGGGTAAATTAGTGCCAATATTTTGGATTTTGGCGATAGTACTAACAGGCTTTGGCTTGTACTGGGGTTTTTTTAAAACACCCGATGTATTAAGCGACCAAAAACAATATTACCGCATTATATTTGTACATGTGGCGAGTAGTTGGATGGGCATGTGGCTCTATGTGATGATGGTGTTTTGGGGCTTAGTTGGCTTAGTTTTGAATACCCGCCTTTCCTTTATGATGGCAAAAGCAACCTCAGTAACAGGTGCATTTATGGCAGCGATTGCCTTAGTATCAGGTGCAGTTTGGGGAAAAGTGAGTTGGGGTACATGGTGGGATTGGGATCCACGTTTAACCATGTCGCTTATTTTATTATTTCTTTATATCGGCTATATCGCCTTACAGTCTGCTATTGATGATCCTCGCCGTGCAGATAAAGCATCCGCCGTACTTGCCCTAGTTGGTTTAGCCATCGTTCCTGTTATTTATTACTCAGTAAATTGTCCAAACCCCAATGAATGCGCCTCCCTTCATCAGGAATCATCTTTTAAAGGGATTGAGTCTAATATTTTATTGGGTATGTTGGTCACCGCTCTAGGTTTCTGGATGTATAGCTTTGCCGTTATTTTAATGCGAGTGCGTAATATTATTTTAGAGCGTGAGATAAATACCAAATGGGTAGCTGAGTTGCAAAATGGTAGATAAGCAGGAGTTCAGAATATGAGTATTAATGAATTTTTTTCAATGGGTGGTTACGGTTATCACGTATGGGGCATTATGTTATTAGCACTATTGATGATGATACTTGAGCCACTTAGCTTAGTGGTGCAGAAAAAAGCCTTATTGCAGCGAATTAAACGTAATAACAAAATTAATCAGAGAAAGTAATTAAAGTAGTTTCTTTTAAGAATATAGCTAACGAGTAACAATAGATGAAAGCAAGACAAAAAAGACTAATCTTTGTTTTATTAGGTGTGGTAGCCGTTGTCGGCGCATCTTTTTTAATTACCAAAGCAATGCAAGGAAATTTAGCCTACTTGTATGCCCCTGAAGCAGTTTTGGCAGGCGAAGTACCAACAGATAAAGTGATTCGTTTGGGTGGTTTAGTTAAAAAAGGCAGTCTAAAGCGCAGTGATAAAACATTAGAAGCACGCTTTGTTGTGACGGATAATCGTGGTAACGAGGTAACGGTTGTGACTAATAAAATATTGCCCGATTTATTTAAAGAAGGGCAAAGTTCAGTGTCTCGGGGCATGCTTAAAGATGGTATATTTTATGCCGAAGAGGTGCTTGCAAAACACGACTCAAGCTATATGCCAAAAGAAGTTAAAGATGTACTAAAAAAAGAGCATACTCCTGCTCCTGTAAAAGACACGGTTAAATAAGTCCCCCAGTTAAGTTGAGTAGTTACATATTTTTTAATTGATACAACTAACATTTATCACTCATACGGAGCAAAACAATGATTCCAGAGCTTGGACATTTTGCCTTAATTTTAGCCTTATCCATTGCGATGATTCAGGCTATCTTCCCCCTAGCAGGGATCAGCTTAGGCAAACCACAATGGATGGCATTAGCAAAGCCCGCTGCTAGAGCGCAGTTTTTACTTCTTGGCATTTCCTTTGCTTGTTTAGTCTATGCTTTTGTCACGGATGACTTCTCCGTTAAATTAGTCGCTAGCCACTCCAACACACAAATGCCGATAATCTATAAAGTCTCCGCATTATGGGGAAACCATGAAGGTTCTTTATTACTATGGGCTTTTATTTTATCGGGCTGGGGCTTCGCCGTTTCCGTCTTTAGTCGTAGTATTCCTACTGTGATGTTATCGCGTGTAATGAGTGTTATGGGCTTTGTGGGCATCGGTTTTTTATTATTTATGATAATGACCTCAAATCCTTTTGAGCGATTACCTTTCCCACCGCCTGAAGGTCGTACACTTAACCCTCTATTACAAGACTTTGGTTTGGCAATACATCCACCCATGCTTTATATGGGATATGTTGGTTTCTCTGTTGCCTTTTCCTTTGCAATTGCCGCCATGCTCGGTGGCAAGTTAGATGCCGCATGGGCGCGTTGGGCAAGACCGTGGACTAATGTTGCCTGGATATTCCTAACAGGTGGTATTACTTTAGGAAGTTGGTGGGCTTATTACGAACTAGGTTGGGGCGGTTGGTGGTTTTGGGATCCTGTTGAAAACGCATCACTCCTTCCCTGGTTAGTGGGTACAGCCCTTATTCACTCCTTAGCAGTGACTGAAAAACGTGCTGCGTTCAAGTCTTGGACAGTATTATTAGCAATATTTGCCTTCTCTTTAAGCTTGCTAGGTACATTCTTAGTACGTTCAGGGGTGTTAACCTCAGTACATTCTTTTGCGGCAGACCCAGAGCGTGGACTATTTATTTTGATGTTCCTTGGTGTAACTGTTGGTGCTTCTTTAGTGTTATATGCTGCGCGTGCACCAAAGTTAAAATCAACAGGGCGTTTTGATCTAATCTCGCGTGAAGTTGGATTATTAGTCAATAATATTGCACTGGTTACACTCACTGCCACCGTATTGCTCGGCACATTATACCCCTTAATTATCGATGCGCTGGGCATGGGTAAAATCTCGGTAGGTCCTCCTTACTTTAACAATATCTCCATTCCTTTAGGGACGGTGTTATTGCTCATGATGGGTGCGGGATTATTTATACGTTGGAAAAAAGATAAGCCAGAACGTTTGATTAAAATACTCCGTATACCCGCTATTATGGCATTAGTGATGGCGGTGGTATTGCCGTTATTATTTGTGCCAGAATTTCATTGGCGTACCGTATTAGGCTTGCTACTCGCAAGTTGGGTTGCACTTACCGCATTGCTTTGGTTTAGTAGTCAAGGACGTTCTCCTTTTAAAAAGCCACTTTCTGTATGGGGCGCAACTTTAGCGCATCTTGGTATGGCGGTCACGGTGACAGGCATTACCCTAACCTCTATGTACAGTATTGAAAACGATGTGCGTTTAGAAGCGAATAAACCTGGTTATGTCGTTGGTGAATATGAGTTTAAATTTGTAAAAGTTGAAAATCACCAAGGTAAGAACTATAAAGCGATCCGTGCGACGGTTGATGTTTTTCAAAATGGAAAGCCATTAGAGACCTTATATCCTGAAAAGCGTGATTACGGTCCAGGCACTATGCCGATGACCGAAGCAGGTATTGATGCTGGTTTCTTCCGTGATTTATTTATTGCCTTAGGTGAACCCGTTGGTAAGGGTGCTTGGAGCTTTCGTATTTATCATAAGCCCTTTGTTCGTTGGATCTGGTTGGGCGGTATTTTAATGGCAATCGGTGGTTTATTAGCCGCATTTGATGGGCGTTATCGTCGTACTCGTAAGATTTTTTTGCAAGAACGGAAAAATAAACAAGCTAATAAAGTAGCAAAACAAGGAGCAACGGCATGAAGAAAATCTACTTACTTCCACTTATCTTTCTTATTCTGTTAGTGGCTTTGTTGTATCGTGGTTTTAGTTTAGATTCTCGAAATGTGCCATCGCCCTTTATTGGTAAACCCGCTCCTGCTTTTGACCTGCCTCGTTTATATCAAGAGAATAAGCGTATATCGACTGAAAAAATGAAAGGGCAAGTTTGGTTATTAAATGTTTTTGCTTCATGGTGCGTCTCTTGTCGTGCAGAACATAAAGTGCTAACTCGCTTTATTCGTGAACATAAAGTGCCAACGATAGGTTTAAATTATAAAGATTACGGGACGAAAGAGTACGGTAAAGATGTGTTGAGTTGGCTGGGGCAACTTGGTAATCCTTATACTTATGTTGCAGTCGATACAGAAGGGCGTACAGGTATTGATTGGGGGGTTTATGGTGTACCCGAAAGCTTTGTTGTCGATAAAAAAGGTATTATTCGTTATAAATTTACAGGACCTGTCACCCAAAAAGCCGTGAACGAAATATTAGTTCCCTTAGTAGTAAAATTACGCAAGGAGCCTGCCTGATGACATATTCGTTAAAAGTCTTACTGCTGAGTTTATTGATGACTTTTTCTGTTGCGGTACGTGCAGGAAGCATCGAAACCTATTCTTTTGATACCCCTGAAAAAAGTGCTATTTATAAGCGTTTAATCGAAGAGCTGCGCTGTCTTGTGTGTCAGAATCAAAATATAGCAGGCTCTAATGCCGAGCTTGCTAAGGATTTGCGCCGACAAACCTACGAAATGGTTTCAAAAGGGGCGACACGAGATGAGGTGGTTGATTATATGGTGACACGTTATGGAGACTTTGTTCTCTATCGTCCCCCTTTTAAGTTAAAAACAGTCCTGCTTTGGGTAGGGCCTCCCTTATTTTTATTGATCAGCCTCATTTTTTTGGTGAACTATCTGCGTAAAAAGCCACAAGTAGCAGAAGTCACTCTTGATAAAACACAGCGTGATTCAGTGCGCGACTTACTAAAGTAACTAAGGATTTTATACCCATGTTTTGGATTTTTGCAGCCCTGCTTATCGTACTCGCCTTAGTGATTATCTTGCCTCCTCTGTTAAAAAAGACCGAATTAGAGGGCGATGATCGACGTAATCAAAATATACTGATTGCTAAAGATCAACTGGCAGAATTAGAAACGGCATATAGTAATAAAGAAATGGATCAAGCTGAGTACGAAGCGCGTCGTGATGAGCTAGAACAAGCACTTTATGTTGATATTGATAGCGAAGTTGTTACGAAAACAGAATATGCCAAGCCAAGTTTCATCACAGCGGGCTTTATTGCGCTAATCGTTCCTTTAGTCGCTGCTGGCGTGTATGCAAAATATGGCAATAGTGAGGCTGCTGATCCTGAAAAAGCAAAAATCGCTAAAAATATTCCGATGACTGCCGATGGCAAGCCCGATGTCGATGCAATGGTCAGAGGCTTACGTGCAAAGTTGGATAAAAATCCAAATAACCCTGAAGGTTGGTACATGATGGGACGCTCTTATATGGCACTTAAACGCTATAAAGGTGCGGTGGAGTCGTATGAGCATCTCCTTAAACTAAAACCAAACGATGCAAAAGTCATGCTATTTTTAGCCGATGCAGAGGCCATGTTAAAAGGTGGTGATATTTCAGGTCGTCCCGCCTCTTTAATCGAACAGTCACTAAAAATTGAACCAGATAGCATTACGGGCTTATGGTTGGGCGGGATGTCGGCGCAACAGCAAGGGAATCATGGCTTAGCGATTAAGCGTTGGAATAAATTGATCCCACTATTAGGTAAAGATGTTGAGCAAATTGCAGAAGTCAAAGCAATGATTTCAGACTCAAAAAAGAAGCTATCACCTAGTGAAGCTACTGCCTTGGCACAACAAGCACCCGCAGCCCCAGCGTCTGTTGTTACTCAAAAATCACCCGCAGCACAAAGCATTGTTGTTACTGTTTCTTTGGCGGATGAGTTAAAAAATCAAGCTAGTCCTAGCGATACCGTCTTTATTTACGCAAAAGCAATGTCAGGCCCGCCAATGCCTTTGGCGGCAAAGCGTGTACAAGTAAAAGACTTGCCTATTACCATTACTTTAGATGACAGTATGGCGATGATGCCCGCGATGAAACTATCAGCCTTTCCACAAGTAAAAATAGGTGCGCGTGTTTCAAAATCGGGGAATGCAATTAGCGCCAATGGTGATTTATATGTTGAAAAATCATCTGTATCTAAAGGTAGCAAACACGAGTTAGTCATTGATTCTATTTTGAAAAAGTAATAAGTTCTTTGCCCGTCGTCTAAATCAACTGAGTTTTGCAGATTTAGGTTTCTCATCCAAAGGAAGGTAAGAACGTGTCAATAATGGAACAAGACAAGACCAGTGCGCCTGCACCCGTATCATTTTGGGAATCATTTCTTTATTGGCTAAAGCTAGGTTTTATTAGCTTTGGTGGTCCTGCGGGGCAAATTAGCATGATGCATCAGGAGTTGGTTGAAAAGCGCCGATGGATTTCGAATCACCGCTTTTTGCATGCGCTTAACTACACGATGGTACTACCTGGTCCTGAGGCACAGCAACTTGCAACCTATATCGGCTGGCTAATGCATGGTGTATGGGGTGGTATTACTGCTGGCTTTTTATTTGTACTTCCTTCCTTATTTATACTAAGCGGTCTAACATGGGTATATCTTGCCTATGGTGATGTATCTGCTATTCAAGGTATTTTATACGGTATTAAACCTGCCGTTACTGCAATCGTACTGTTTGCCGCGTATCGTATTGGCTCTAAAGCCTTAGCTAATAATTTATTACGATTTTTAGCAGTGCTGGCATTTGTCGCCATCACCCTCTTTCATATCCCTTTTCCTTATATTGTCTTAGCAGCAGGAATAATTGGTTACATTGGCTCTCGCTTCTCACCTGAAAAATTTACCGCAGGTGAGCATCATACTGAATCAAGCCAAGAAGCGGTTGGTCCTGCTTTAATTGATGACGATACACCTCCACCAGCTCATGCTCAATTTAAGTGGAGTCGTTTTATTGTTTTTATGCTTACTGGAGTTGCCATTGCTGGGGCAGTCATGGCGGCACTGACAGCAGTATATGGCTGGGAAGGAACGCTAACACAAATGAGCTTCTTTTTTACTAAAGCTGCACTGGTTACCTTTGGAGGTGCTTATGCTGTTCTACCTTATGTCTATCAAGGCGGTGTAGAACAATACTCATGGCTTACAGGGACGCAGATGATAGATGGTTTAGCTTTGGGAGAAACAACACCAGGGCCATTGATTATGGTCGTAGCTTTCGTGGGTTTTGTTGGCGCATGGACAAAAGAAATATTTGGTCCCGATATGCTGTTGTTAGCAGGATTTGTTGGCGCAAGTATCGCCACACTCTTTACTTTTTTACCCTCCTTCCTATTTATTCTTTTAGGCGGCC
>JALVDG010000241.1 GCA_027009095.1 Thiotrichaceae bacterium | reverse complement strand
TTCTAGTTGTGTGCTAATGTATTGCAAGCCCCAAATATCAAGATAGGCGGCAAGGTAATAGCCTACAAATCCTGTAACTAAAATCCCTAAAATAATATTTAAGTTGAAAGTGCTTTTACTGACTTTTTTATCTGCAATTAAAAACCAAGCAATAAAAAAGTAAAAAGGGAAAGCAAATAACATGCGTAAGGTGAGCAGTGTAATGGCTTCTAGCTCCCCTGATCCTGAGCTGTAAGCTAATTTAACCACAATAGGTTTTAAAGAAAATAAAACCGTACCACCTAATGCGTATAAAATACCTGAAATATTATGATTGATTTTTTGATGACTTAAAGCATGGTCTTGCATAACGCTTGTCCTATGATTGGACTGCAAGATAAAACAAATCAGAAAAGGAATTTATGCAATGCTGGCTGTTAAATCGAGCAGCCAGTATAAAAATGAAGGGGTATAAATTACAATATGGCTACGTTGTCTAGTTTTAGCAGTAGCCAGCGTTTATTGCTGATATGTGTTGATGTGCTATTGTAATTCATTCGATGAGTTTATGATTGATACAGATCATAAGTCAACAATATTTGGCAGACTATACTAATACCTCAAAATGTTGCAGTCCCTCATTCAAATATCAGTGAAAGTTTTCGTCTAGTTTTTCAGATAAATAATTTTCTGATAACAGGAGTGAAAGCTTCAGCTTTTCAGTCACCAAAAGTTATACCGCTGATGCTGATAAGGCAAAACGATAGAGCAAACATCCGTCTCGCCTATCGGCATCGGCATGAGAAAAGATAAATCTTTCACTCCTTTTTATATCAATCAAAGTTTAAGGGATGGCAGATTTTAAGTGACGAGACTGCGTAACATCAGTAAATAAATTGAATCCTAGGAGTATCATATCAATACACACGCAGACCAAAAGATTCAACAACAGCTCAGCTCACAAGGCTATAGCATTTTACAGCGTAAAGATGGCAGCAATAGTTTATGGAAACAAAAGCTACAGAGCTTGTCCTCGCCACTCAATGACTTTCAAGCAAGCTGGAATGATTTACCTGCCGATCAATTTTTAAGTGATGGTGGTCATTATCGTTATCGTCGCTACTCTGTCTTCAACTGGCGATATAATCAAGCTTTAGAGCTACTTCCCCACGAACCTCATTATCAAAGCACTTATCGAAACGCCATGAATGGCGGTATTTATCGTGATTACGAGGCATTTAAAAACAATATTATTGAAAATATAGTGCTTCAGGAAATCATTGAGTGGAGCGTCACAAATATAAGTTTTTATCAAGAAAAAAAATGGCGCATTCAAGCACACCAATTTCGCATCGAAACCAATAATACGGAATCTGGAAAGCCAACACCCGAGGGGATTCATAAAGATGGAGCTGATTTTATTCTGATTATGTTATTGCATCGCCACAATATTACAGGAGGTGTAAATCATATCTATGATAATAATAAAAACTTACTATTTGGAACAGTACTCGAGGAGCTAGGTGACTGTATACTGCTTGATGATCGTAAAGTTTGGCATGGTGTGAGTGAAATTCATGCTTTAGATACAAGTAAAACTGGCTACAGAGATGTACTGGTTTTAACATTTCATCAGCAGGTATTAAGATAATCCTGCAATATGAGTTATTTATTATTACTACCATTTGTAGTGTTATTAGATGCAATACTTGGAGAATTTCGTCGTTATCATCCTCTTATTGGTTTTGGATATTTAGCCAATAAAGTAGAAGGCTACTTTAATAACAATATGATTAGCTCAGGTGTTTTTGCCTGGCTAGTATTGATATTGCCATTATTACTCATGACATGGTTTCTAGAGAGTCTCTTTGGCTGGTGGTTTGATGTATTAATGGGATATCTAGCCGTAGGTGGTAAAAGTCTTTGGCAGCATACAAAACAGATACAATTAGCACTAGAAGATAATAATATCGAGTTAGCTCGTCAACGAGTAAGTTGGATTGTCAGCCGTGATACTTCAGAACTCAATGAGGAGGAGATTAGCAAAGCCACGCTAGAGTCACTTTTAGAAAATGGCAGTGATGCTATTTTTGCAGCTCTATTTTGGTTTGCAATTGCAGGATCTGAAGGTGCAGTTTTGTATCGTTTGAGTAATACTTTAGACGCTATGTGGGGCTATAAAAATAATAAGTATTTATTATTCGGGCGGTTTTCTGCTCGTGTAGATGATGTGTTAAATTGGATTCCTGCCCGTTTAACCGCTTTAAGCTATAGTCTTTATGGTGATTTTAAAACAGCGTGGTATTGCTGGCATACACAAGGTATAAAATGGTATAGCCCAAATGCAGGTTCTGTTATGGCAGCGGGTGCAGGTGCTTTAGGTTTGAAGTTGGGAGGAGTGGCAAGTTATCATGGACAGCTAAAGCCACGTTTGGAACTTGGTATGGGAGTATCACCAAAAGCAAAGGACATTTCACGAGCATGGAGAATGATTGCTTATAGTGTTGTCTCTTGGTGTATTGTTGCAGTTTTACTTGGTTTAGGAGCGAGTACGAAAGCACTTTTCTATCTTGCTCCTTAAATCCTGAATCAGTGACTTCAATGCGGACTCAGGCAAAACTCATCGAACATATTTGTAACTAGTCAGCCCTGAAAAACGCATTAATCATTGATTTATAAGGACTATAAGTTAGGGCAATCGCACTTAAATTAGTGGCTTGCAAAATCAACTACTTACAATTCACATAATTTTAAAATTCGTGAATTATATTTATTCGCAAAATTGCGAACCTTGTAACTTGCT
>JALVDG010000240.1 GCA_027009095.1 Thiotrichaceae bacterium | reverse complement strand
TCTCTCGGGTAAAGCGCAGGAGTAAGCGGTTAGCTGGGTCGCCTTTTCTTTGCTTACTTTCTTTTGGCGACGCAAAAGATTAGATGAGATTTATCGAATCTTATGCTTTAGTAAAGTAAGTCGTAGTCCTTAGAAGAAATAAGCAAAAGAACCTAAATTCAAAAGGGCTACGAAAACCTTCACTGATATTCTAAAGAGTGACTGCGTAACATCATAATCAGTAACTGCTTATGATTTTGGTAAAACCCAGTCAGGTCGAGGGTAGTGACAAGTATAGCCATTCGGTACACGCTCAAGATAGTCTTGATGTTCAGGCTCTGCCTCCCAAAATCACTGACAGCAACTACCTCTGTGACGACTTTTCCAGGCCATAAGCCTGAGGCATTAATATCATTAATGGTTTTTAAGGCGATTTCTTTCTGTTCATCATTAACATAAAAAATAGCCGAGCGATAAGATGTACCTCGATCATTACCTTGACGGTTGATTGTGGTTGGGTCATGAATTTGAAAAAAATAGGCAAGCAGATCTCTAAAACTAATCACGTCATTATCAAACTCAATTTCGATAGCTTCTGCATGAGAACCATGATTTCGATACGTTGCATGAGGAACATCTCCTCCTGTGTAACCTACCCGTGTTGCAATAACACCTGATAATTTACGCATTAAATCCTGCATTCCCCAAAAACAACCACCAGCTAATACTGCACGCTCAATACTCATCACTTGCCTCCTTCTCAACTTGGGCAATATATTCCCCATAACCCTCTGCCTCCATATCATCACGATGAATAAAGCGTAAAGATGCAGAGTTGATACAATAGCGTAATCCGCCTTTATCTGGTGGACCATCAGGAAAAACATGCCCTAGATGACTATCACCATATACTGAACGTACTTCTGTACGCACCATTCCATGTGTCATATCGCGTAACTCATTCACATAATGAGTATCAATCGGCTTGGTAAAACTAGGCCAGCCACAGCCCGATTCAAACTTATCGGTTGATGCAAATAATGGCTCACCCGAAACAATATCAACATAAATTCCTGGGGCATGATTGTTTAGATACTTGCCACTACCTGGTCGTTCAGTGCCACTTTCTTGCGTGACATAATACTGTTCTGCATCTAAGTTAGCGATGGCCTTTGGTGATTTAGTGTACTCTGTCATCATACAATCCTTTTGATAAGTTTCTGGACACAAAAAAGCACTGTTCATTATAAAAATGAATCAGTGCTTTTTGATTAAACTTTGTAGCTTAAAACCTTAGATAACCGTTCCGCCACTAGACTCGCATGCCTCTTTAGATTCTGCTTTAACCCAACCTTTACCTTTACAACTGTTCTGACCTTTGCAACTACTTGTTGCCGTAGCACATTCTGATTTACCTTTACATGAGTTTGTGCCCGAACATTTAACATCAGCAACTTTTGTTGTAGCTGCGGGCTTTTCTGCTGATGCAGATTTATCGGATGATGCTTTATCGCCACCACATGCTGTTAATAATAAGGTCGCTGCTGCTGTCGCTAGTGCTGCACCTGATAATTTTTTTACTGACTCCATGGATCTATTCCTCTTTTAATTATAATAACAAAGCTTTATTTTTTGATAACATTAATACCAATAAAACCTCCCCAGATACAAAGCGTATCTCTACGGGGATACTACGCATAAGACTTAGATATGGATACAACTATCCAATCTCTTCACGAATAACTGCTCGATAACCTATGTCGTCGCGATAGTATACACCGTCCCAAAGTATAGAACGTGTTAGCTCATAAGCAACTTTTTGTGCTTCGGTTACCGTGTCACCTAAACCAACCACACATAATACACGTCCGCCATTGGTAACAATATCATCACCTTGCATTGCGGTTCCTGCGTGAAATACTTTTGAGTTATCACTCGATGTATTTGTTAATCCTGAAATAATATCACCTTTTGCATAATCATCAGGATAACCCTTTGCTGCCAAAACAACACCTAAAGCAGCACGAGAATCCCACTCTGCTTCTACTGTATCTAATTTACCCTCAAGGGCTGCTTCCATTAACACCACAATATCTGATTTTAAACGCATCATTATTGGTTGTGTTTCAGGATCACCAAAACGGACGTTATATTCGAGGACTTTAGGAATGCCATCTGTATCAATCATCACACCTGCGTATAAAAAGCCTGTAAAGGGATGCCCTTCATCAGCCATGCCCTTTATTGTTGGCTCAATCACTTGCTGCATAATACGCTCGTGCATTTCTGGCGTAACCACTGGAGCAGGAGAGTAAGCCCCCATACCACCTGTATTAGGTCCTAAATCACCATTATCTCGTGCTTTGTGATCTTGAGAGCTGGCAAGTGGTAGGATATTTTTACCATCCGCCATGACAATAAAGCTGGCTTCTTCACCCTGCAAAAACTCCTCAACTACCACACGATGACCAGCCTCGCCAAAGGCATTACCTGCTAACATATCTTTAACTGCGTCAATGGCTTCATCTTCTGTTTGTGCAAGAATTACTCCCTTACCAGCGGCTAAACCATCTGCTTTGATAACGATGGGAGCGCCCTGTTTTTTAACGTAAGCCACAGCCTCGTCAATATCGGTAAAATTACCATAAGCTGCGGTTGGAATATTATGTCGTGCCAAAAAATCTTTAGTAAAGGCTTTTGATCCCTCTAACTGCGCCGCACCTTGAGTAGGACCAAAACAGCGCAAACCAGCCTCACTAAACTTATCGACCACACCTAAAACTAAGGGTACTTCAGGGCCAACTAAGGTGAGAGCAATATTATTTTCTTGTGCAAAAGCAAGCAAACCATCAAGGTCTTCCACGCTTATATCAATATTCTCTAGCTTATCCTCTAAACATGTCCCTGCATTACCTGGCGCGATAAAAACACGGGATACCTTGTCAGATTGTGCAACTTTCCAGCCCAGTGCATGTTCACGACCGCCACTACCAATAATTAAAATATTCAATTTTTACTCCAAAAAGTCACACAACATAAAGGGCGTAGAAACTACACGCTTGTAAAATATAATTCGAGCTGAAATATATAAAAATAAGTGATATTTAGCAAAGGGCAATTTAAGCGTTTCAATTTGTAACATTACTTACTGATGTTACGCAATATAGAAAAATATTATATATTTTTCCCTCCGCCCGATGCGTTAGCGAGGCGGAGCTAAGCTTCCCATTCTAACCGCGCCGAGCATTTACCCGCTAGAATGGATCAGCAGTGAAAGTGTTTGAGCGGAGTTTACGGAGCGAGTTTTTTCACTGCCCATTCTAGCGGGTGAAGCGCAGGAGTAAGCGGTTAGCTGGGTCGCCTTTTCTTTGCTTACTTTCTTTTGGCGACGCAAAAGAAAGTAAGTCGTAGCCCTTTACGGAAGAGAGCAAAAGAACCTAAACTAAAAAGGGCTACGAAAACTTTCACTGATATTCTAAAGAGTAACTGCGTAACATCAGTTACTTAGATTCCTTGGATAAGGTATTTGATATTAAAGTTGATGGATCACCGAAGTGACCACTCCCCAGATCAATAATTCACTATTGACGGGAATATTGGGATAGTCAGGATTTTCTGATTTTAAGACGGGTTTATCGCCTGATAAGTCGAGACGTTTTACGGTTAATTCATTATCTAAAATCGCAATAACCACTTTACCATGTACCGCTTCCATTGAGCGATCGACAATTAAAATATCATTAGGGTAGATATTTGCATCAATCATCGAGTGACCAACTACACGAATAAAAAAGCTGGACTCTTCTCGTTTTATAAGGAGATCATTTAGGCTTAGATAGTTATCAATAAAGTCATCGGTTGGAGTGGGCGAACCCGCAGGTACGGTGTTGGCAAACAGAGGGATTCGGAGTTGATTTTGCTCTAATGGAATCGGCACGATATTTTCAATATCCATGCTTTTTCTTAATTTTTTTAAATCCTCTAGGGTTTCTTTAATAGAGGGAATGAGACTAATCGGCACGCGTATGGGTTTTGTTTTTTCTTTAAAAGGCGCAGAGGCAGTAGTGCGTCCAGCATTTGGACGCTTGCCTCCTCGCTTGTCTATTTTTTTTGGTGCTTGATGACTCATATTGAAAAGTGTACACTTTTCATATAAAAATATCCAGTGAATTAAAGGGTAATATTTAAGCTTTTAAATATTACCCTACTTTGGAGTTTTGTATGAATGCTTTACAGCGTGAAATACTGCTGGATATTAGTCGCTAAATTTTAAGCCCTTGCCTTTGCTCTTTGCTTTCTACGCTTATTTTCGAGTGCTTTTAAACGTTCTGGATTCAGAATATTTTTATATTCATCAGCACAATTACCTTTACCTTTATTGCTACAAAATATCTTAAAACCTGTTTTGATAAAGCTACGTTCACAGACTGGGCATTGCACGCCTTCCCCCGATTTTGTTTTTTGAGATTTTAAATACAACTGCTGCATGCGGTCGGTAATTACCGAGTCGGTACTATTACCGACAGTATCTTCTAGGTCGGTATCTACCGACTTCTCTACAAACCGCCCCCGCGTTGATTTATCAACCCCAATGGGATTTTTGTGACGTAGAAAAAGCATTGACTGTGTATCGGTATCAACAAAGCCCATATTGTGTTTTTTTCTTTCTGTTGGCGTTGTTTCAGAATGATAAGCCGCTATCTCTGCCTGAATTTCTTTGTCTTTTTTCATACGTTCCGCCTTTGCTAATAGTTGATTTTGTCGTACTCGTTCTAACTCTTCATTTGCTGCTTGTTGCTCTGCCTCAAAACGTAAACTATCGGCATAAGCAAATTGATTAACACTGGCAACAGAAACACCAAACATATCCATATTTTGTGCATCCAATAGCTGTGCTTTTGTCATGGTTAGTTGGTTATTAATTTTTTCAACTTCACCACCTAAAAACCAAGCAGCAAATTCCAGCAATAAAGTAACCGCTAAGTAAAAAATAGTTTTTAAGACGGCAGCAGTGACGCCTGTTGCTGTGGCAATGTTATAAAGCATAGGGTTACTTGAGGTCATCAAACTCGAGCCATTTGACATAATAGAAGCTGCCATTGTTTGCATATTAATGGCGGAATCATAATTTCGTTTGGCATTAATTTTATCGTTGATTACTCTCTTTTCTGCTAAGTAGGCTTGATAGCCAATTTCACGACGCTCTCGTTTCGCCGTCACATTCACCAGCTCATTATTTAATTGAGCTAAACTATATCCACTAGCCCATGCCCATTGCGATGCTGAATTAAACGCATTTTCTTGGCGTGCTTTGGCGAGCTGATATTCACTAGAGCTTTTAATTAAACCGCTCTCTTTATTGTTATCAATAATACTCAACGTTCCCATAATCGTCGCAACACTGACAACGGTTGCGCCGAACCAAATACCTCGATGACGAAAAAGGGAGAGGGTGATTTTTTTAACAAACTCGGTGACAAGACCAATACCAATAATAGAAAAAGCCAATACTGCCCAAAAACCTGTCGCATTGGACGCTTGCAGACCTAAAACATACCAATATCCCATTGTACTAATCAGTGAGACAAAGAGGATGATATTAATGGCTGACTTGCCAATAAATGCTCTTTTTTGTAATTCTTTAGGTGTTTTGAATAAATAATTGTTACTATTGTATTGCATGATTCGACATCCTTTTCAGAGACTAGCACTCTAATACCCCCTCACGGGTCAATTTCATAGAGTACTAGCGTCGTTTGATGAAGCTCTTTTTATTAGTTGCAGCTAATAAAAGGAGCGCCTTTAAGCTCATCATTTAAGAAAGATTATTTTCATGTGTCTCAATAACTTAAGCATTAATTAACTACATATATCAATCGTTCTGTTGTTGCTTATTTGAAAAGTGTACACTTTTCAAAAGTAAATAACCAGCCTCTGATATTTATATATTCAATTAAATTTTCCCCATGAATTTTTAGGCTTTCATTAACACAAGGATTCATTTCGATAAGTGGCTGTAAGAAATGAGAATTTAATAAGTCATCACCTCTTAAGTGGAAAAAAATATTTTGCGTGGATTATTTGCTTAGAAACTGATGTTACGCAATATAGAAAAATATTACCTATTTTTCCCTCCGCCCGATGCGTTAGCGAGGAGTTTTTTCACTGCCCATTCTCTCGGGTAAAGCGCAGGAGTAAGCGGTTAGCTGGATCGCCTTTTCTTTGCTTACTTTCTTTTGGCGACGCAAAAGAAAGTAAGTCATAGCCCTTTACGGAATAGAACAAATGAACCTAAATTTAAACGGGCTACGAAAACCTTCACTAATATTCTAAAGAGTGACTGCGTAACATCAGTTAGAAATGTAGACGAAATAATGATGATTTTAGAAATGCTCTCTCGCACCATCTATGTTATACTTGTCGAGTATGTTTTCTATTGCTATCACTGTAATAGAACGAAACAAATTCAAAACACAATAAATATAATACACTGAATTTTAAAATAGCTATGTCGACTTTCTTTTCTATGAATCCCATTTCTATCACATTGCCTATAGCAACTGTTGTGCATATTATTGCAATTGTAGCTATTGGCTTTGGCTTACCAGATCCCACCCCTACGCAAAATGCGCCTCTGCTTGATATCACTTTAGTCAATACACACTCTGATAAGGCACCTGATAAAGCAGATTTTATTGCACAGGCCAATCAAAAAGGTAGCGGTACAGTTGATAAGAAAAGTCGCCCTAGCAGCCCACTAGCATCGATGAACCCTAATAATATGGATGGTGAATCCCCCATAAAGTCGCTTGAGTCAACTCCTGATATTGCACCAAAACCTGATCCTAAAATTCTAACAACTAAAGGTAAAACAAATAAGTTTGTTAATAAATTACCCGAACAAGATGATATTGAAGACCCTAAGCCAGTGGATAAAGAAGTCTCAGATCACAGCGATGAAATTGCTCAATTAATGGCGGAAATGAGCAAGGAAGAAGAGCATTATGCAAAACGTCCTCGCATACATTTTATCGACTCGATTAGTGCAAAAAGTGCGGTTGAAGCTGAATATATTGATGCTTGGGCAAAAAAATTAGAACGTATCGGAAATATCAATTTTCCAGAAGCTGCAATCCGTCTCAATTTAAGTGGTATACTTATCTTAAATGCAACCCTTGATCGTGCAGGACGAGTGGTAGAAATTGCTATTAATAGCTCATCAGGATCAAAAATTCTCGATGATGCTGCCATACGCATTGTCAAACTTGCCTCTCCTTATGAGCCACTACCTAAAGAAATTCGTGAGAAATATGATCGCCTTAATATCACCCGTTCAATTATTTTCCATAAAGAAGATGGAAGAAGTGCCATTTTTAATACTAAATAAGTAGTTATAACGACAAACTTGCTGTTGAGCATGGATTTACTTAATATAAAACCATAATGACTAGTCTAAAAAACCAATTTCTTATCGCAATGCCCAACATCCATGATGCTGCTTTTGATCGCACGGTCACTTTAGTGTGTATGAACAATGAGAAAGGTTCTTTTGGGATAACAATAAACCGCCCTATGAATATCCCTTTTGGTGATATTTTTAAGCAACTAAAACTTCCGAGTGAAAATAAATCACTCAATAAAAAAATGGCACTGCTTGGAGGACCTGTCGAGCTAGATCAAGGCTATGTTCTTCATGATGGCGGCGATCGTTGGCAAAATACCTACACTATTTCAGATGATCTTTATATCACCTCATCACGCGATATATTAGAAGATATTGTTCTCGATAATGGTCCTGATAATTTTTTAATTACCTTGGGATCTGCCAATTGGGCTCCACAGCAGTTAGAAGATGAGATCATGTCGAATGCATGGTTGACCAGCCCTGTCGAAACCAGTGTGTTATTTGATTTGCCTTATCAAGACCGTTGGGAAGCCGCGGCAAAAAATATCGGTGTTGACCTTAATCGCTTAAGTTATCAAGTTGGTCATGCTTAATACTTCAATAAGTTATTTTTAGCATGTCAACGATACTCTGTTTTGATTTTGGCTTAGTGCGTACAGGTGTTGCAATCGGAAACACCATTACGAAAACAGCAGCACCAGAATGCACCTTAATCAGTAAAAATAATAAACCAGACTGGGACAATATCACTCGCCTTATTAATACATGGAAACCATCGCAATTAGTGGTTGGTTTGCCAGCAGATCTTGACGGCAGTGACTCCCCCCTAAAACCTGCTATTACCCGTTTTTGTAATCAATTAAATGGGCGATACAATTTACCTGTGGCACAAGAAAATGAGCAATTTACCTCAATAGAAGCGGCACAACGGCTTAAAGAAACACGCCAGAGAGGACGTAAAAAAAAGATCAGTAAAGAAGATATTGATCAAATATCGGCAACCATTATTTTAGAAAACTACTTCAATAACATTAGATACCATGAATAATAATTATAATATCCCAGCCTATTTAGATCAGATGGCAGAACAGTTAAGTGATCATTTAAATGAAAATAATATTGAAAAACCCGTTATGGTCGGTATCCACTCGGCAGGGGTATGGTTAGCTAATGTCTTACATAAAAAACTTAATATTGAAGAGCCTTTAGCGGAATTGAATATTAGCTTTTATCGGGATGATTTTAGCCGTATTGGTTTACACCCACAGATCAAGCCTTCTAAAATGCCATTTAGTGTAGAAAATAGACACATCATCCTAGTAGATGATGTACTATACACAGGACGAACCATTCGCGCGGCAATGAATGAGCTTTTTGACTATGGACGACCTGCGAGTATTACGCTTGCTGTACTCATAGACAGAGGCGGCAGAGAACTACCTATTTTTGCACAAGTTGTCGGATTTCATCAAAAGCTATCAGCAGATAGTCACTTCAAACTATCCGATAGCGAGACATTGGAGCTAAGCATACTTCATCGTGATAACTGACGGACAGCAACTTATTCTCGGAGCTTTGCCATCATCCATGCAATTAGCAAAAGATGGGCAGCTCAAACACTTTTTAACCATCGAAGGTCTTTCACCTTTATTACTCGAAGAAATTCTTGATAGGGCTGAACAATTTTTATCGGTCAAATCACAAAATAAATCACCTGTCTTACGTGGTAAAACGGTGATGAATCTTTTTTTTGAGAACTCAACTCGAACACGCACAACCTTTGAATTAGCGGCACAACGCTTAAGTGCCGATATCGTCTCTTTAGATATTCGCAATTCATCAACCTCTAAGGGTGAAAGTCTACTCGATACCATTCGTAATCTAAGCGCGATGAACTGCGATATGTTTATTGTGCGTCATCAAAGCAGTGGCGCAGCACATTTTATCGCAAAACATTGCCCCCCTCATATTAGCGTACTTAATGCAGGCGATGGTCATCATGCCCATCCTACCCAAGCAATGCTCGACATGCTCACCATTCGCCAATATAAAAAGGATTTTCAGCCGCTTAAAGTCGGTATTATTGGTGATATTCTCCACTCTCGTGTAGCACGATCACAAATTCATGCCTTAACCACCCTATGTACAGGTGAGGTTCGCGTCATTGCCCCCCGTACCTTAATCCCCATTGGTATTGAGCATATGGGGGTTAATGTCTTTAATAATATGGAAGAAGGGTTGGATGATCTTGATGTTGTGATTATGTTACGGCTACAAAAAGAACGTATGCAGGGTGCTTTGTTACCCTCAGAAAAAGAATATTTCTCTTTATACGGACTAACAGAAGAACGGCTAAAATTAGCCAAGTCTGATGCTATCGTTATGCACCCTGGTCCTGTCAACCGAGGGGTTGAGATTGACTCTCGCGTGGCAGATGGACCGCAATCCGTTATATTAAAACAAGTGAATAATGGTATCGCCATTCGTATGGCAGTAATGGCTATGACCATGAGTGGACAAACAGGGGAGTTAGCGCGATGACATCACTACATATAAAATCAGCTCGCTTGATTGACCCTGCGAATCAACAAGATACGGTTACCGATGTTTATATTAAAGACGGAGTTATCGCTGCAATAGGCGATGCACCAGAAGCATTTCAGAGTGAGAACGTCATTGAAGCCGATGGCTTATGGTTATTACCTGGCTTAGTGGATTTATCTGTTTATCTTCGTGAACCAGGGCAAAAACATAAAGCCACCATTGCCCACGAAATGAAGGTTGCCGCAGCATCAGGTATTACCACGGTTTGCGCCATGCCTGAGCCATTATCTCCCATTAAAAATAATGCCCAAATTAATCTTA
>JALVDG010000239.1 GCA_027009095.1 Thiotrichaceae bacterium | reverse complement strand
TGTTGTCTGTAATGTTTTTTTAGCAATTTGCTAATGAATTAGTGCCACCGCCTCCATAACATATGTCAACTCCTGATCCTCCATTTAATCGATCATTGCCATTACCACCGTAAAGGTAGTCTCGTCCAGCATTGCCATTGAGACGGTCACGTCCATTACCACCATAGATTTTATCGTGACCTGCATTGCCGCTAAGTCGATCATTACCATTACCACCATAAATTCGATCAGGTCCTTGCTGTCCTTTTATGGTATCGTTACCGTTGCCACCGTAAAGATGATCACGTCCACGTCCGCCATCGATGGTGTCGTTTCCAGAGCCTCCGAAAATGGAGTCTTTACCTTGGTTGCCAAATAAACGATCAGCACCATAGCCACCGCGTAAAATATCATTGCCTCGACCACCATTTAATCTGTCTGCACCTTGGTTGCCAATTAAGGTATCATGACCATTATCACCAAATAGTGAGTCATTACCTCGACCGCCAATCAGTAGGTCATTACCTGTGTTACCGTGAAGTGTATCGCGTCCTGGACCGCCACAAATAATATCATCACCACCTCGACCATTAACGGTATCATTTCCTGAACCTGCCCAAATCACATCATCATGGTTTGTGCCATTGATGTAATCAGCTGATGATGATCCCCAAATGGTTATACGTTCTCCATTGCAGTACTTAGGTGCTCCCCAAGGTTTATGGGTAGTTTGTGAGGCAGATGCTATTTGTGTGGTGACAATAGCGCTACCTAAAATAATAAGCGAAGTGATTAATTTTGTTGTTGATCTATTTTTCCCTAGCATAGTAAGTTCCTTATTGTTCATTATTTAAAAATAATTTAAAGAATCACTGGTCAGATCATAAAGACATTCTTTTGGTCAAAAACCCGCTAGAATTTCCCTATATAAAGAATGAATCTCGACCCAACCAGAGCTTCTTATAGGCATGTTGTTAGAAAATATTTTTCCTAATCTCAGGCCTAAGTATTGAACATTTCGTCCAAACTTATCTCGCTATGCGTAGGAAGGTATAAAAAGAGATCATTTTTTTATGAGTAACTACTCAGCTTCTTGATCCGCTGTACTCATCAAACCAAACTTGATGCACTAGGTTCATATTTAATCGCATCTTTTAAGGAAAAATTACATAAAGTATTATCATTTGTGCGTATACTATCTGCCTAGTACATCAACTACATTAAACTGACGGATAAAACCAAAGCGTTCAAGACAAGGCATGGGTTGCAGGCAATGGTTATTCCCTTGTCAAAATCCATAATACCGTATTGGACGCTTTGGATTGCTCCCGCAGGGTGAGCCAGAAATCGGTCATCCACGTTGTTGCACGTTTTGTGAAGGGAGCAACCATTCACAAAAAGTGTGCCTAGTGGCTAACCGCTTTCTGACTCGCTGTATCCGTCAATATAACGTGATTGGAGTACTAGTAATTTTTTTGAAATGACAATCTACCTATAAATATTATGAATAAAAATGATAAAACAAACGATAAGCCCCTTAATTTCATCGAAAAAATTATTGCTGAAGATCTGAAAAGCGGCAAGGTTGATAAGTTGGTCACACGATTTCCCCCAGAGCCAAATGGCTATCTTCATATAGGTCATGCAAAATCTATCTGCCTGAACTTTGGCGTTGCTGAACAGTTTGGTGGCGTGTGCAATTTGCGTTTTGATGATACGAATCCGGCTAAAGAAGAAATAGAATACGTTGAATCTATTAAGGAAGATGTCAAATGGTTAGGCTTTCAATGGGATGGTGATGTTCATTTTTCTTCTGATTATTTTGATCAACTTTATGATTGGGCTATTTTTCTTATTAAAGAGGGCAAAGCTTACGTTTGTGATTTAAGTCAGGATGAAATGCGCGAATATCGCGGTAATTTAACGACGGCAGGGAAAGATAGTCCCTATAAAAGTCGTTCTATCGAAGAAAACCTCGAGTTGTTTGAAAAAATGCGAGCGGGTGAGTTTGAGGAGGGGGCGTGTTCATTAAGGGCAAATATTGATATGGCGCATCCTAATATGCAAATGCGTGATCCTGTAATTTATCGCATCAAAAAAGTAGATCATCATCAGACAGGTGATAAATGGTGTATTTACCCCTCCTATGATTATGCACATGGACAAGGTGATGCTATTGAGGGTGTTACTCACTCAATTTGTACTTTAGAATTTGAAGAGCATCGTCCACTATATGATTGGTTTATTGCAAATCTTCCCGTTCCTGCAACACCGCATCAATATGAATTCTCGCGTTTAAATATCAACTATACGGTGACGAGTAAGCGTAAATTAAAGCAGTTGGTGGATGAAAATCATGTTGATGGTTGGGATGATCCACGTATGCCGACTATTTCGGGTATGCGCCGTCGTGGTTTTACACCACAATCTATCCGTAAATTCTGTGATATGGCAGGTGTGACACGGGTTGATGGTGTGGTTGATGTCAGCATGTTGGAGTTTGCTATTCGTGAAGATTTAAATGAAAACGCAACTCGTGCAATGTGTGTATTACGTCCACTAAAGGTCGTACTAACTAATTATCCTGAAGATAAAACGGAGGAAATGATAGCCCCTAAACATCCAAATCGTGATGATTTAGGTACACGCATATTACCTTTCGGTCGTGAAATTTTAATCGATATTGATGATTTTAGAGAAGAAGCAAATAAAAAATACAAGCGCTTAGTAATTGGTAAACGAGTACGTCTACGTAATGCTTATATTATTGAAGCTGATGAAGCGATCAAAGATAATGAGGGTAATATT
>JALVDG010000238.1 GCA_027009095.1 Thiotrichaceae bacterium | reverse complement strand
TTTTATAGCTAAATTTCATTTTTTCACTTTCTAAAAAGAAAAAATCAATGGTTTAGCTATGCTAAAAACCAAGGTGTCTATTTTTTATACACTGCAAGTTATTGATTTTAAACGTGACTGTGGATTATGAGAAGTTACCTGTTATCCGCATTGAAGCCACGGATTCAGATAAGAGATAAGTTGATATTGATTATACCTTTTTTGGTTTTCTAGATGTCTCTATTTTTTCGTTTTACTCAAATACGAACAGATAGAGATACCACTTATAAAGGTAGTTGCATCCAAAATATACACATATGCCGTATAGAAAGCGAAAATCAAGAAATTTCAAGTGATGAATTTAGCAATTATTATGTAAATTTTTTGTTCCCTATTTGTAACTACTCAGCTTGAACTCTATTTTGCCTGATGTCTACGTTAAAAGTGCTTATTTATGCCTATAAACTTCGCCCTTTTGCCTTGAATTCGAACAAAATAGAGTACAGTCTGAGCCGTTCCCCCGATTAGACATAATTAAAAAACATAACATTTATTTATGTGAGAATTGATAAAATTTAAGCAAGGGCAATAGGATAAGTAAGATTGGTAGCATCATTACTTGGAACTTCCTTACATATATCACAATAACAAAGATAAGCAGAATCTATACTATGGAAGATAAATACGCAGATTTATTACAGAAGTGTGCTAATCGTGACCAATTCGCATTTAAGCAGCTTTATGAAGATGCTTCGCCGAAGTTGCTTAGTTTATGTTTACGTTTATTACAAGATAGACAGGTCGCTGAAGATGTGTTGCAAGAGGGCTTTATCAAAATATGGGATAAAGCCGCTACCTACTCTCCAGGTAAAGGCAAAGGAATGACGTGGATGGCGACAGTAGTACGGAATAAAGCACTCGACAGACTACGTAGCCTTAAAACTAAACCTGCTGAGACTGAAGTTCAATACGAGGGTTTAGAGTTTGCTTCTGTTGACTTAACACCAGAATCACTGGAAAACTTGAGTCAGGATATGCAAGGTTTAATGGTCTGTTTAAAACGTTTAAAACCAGCACAACGTGAATGTATATTGCTTTCTTATTATTACGGGCATACTCATCAAGAGTTATCCGATCGATTAGAGAAACCATTAGGAACAGTTAAGGCTTGGATTCGTAGAGGCCTTGAGGAGTTAAGACCATGTCTAACATAAAAAGATACCAAAACCCTGAGGTTTTTGAACAGCTTGCTATTGAATATGCAGTGGGGGCTTTGCATGGGCGTGCAAAAAAACGCTTTGAAGCACTTATGGAAATACATTTTTATTTAAAGGCAACAACAGAAGCCTATCAAAATAAATTTGCTCATCTTGTAGAGCTATTACCCGATGAAAAACCCTCTGATACAGTGTGGGATAATTTAGAAGCACATATCAAAGAAACTGATGCCTTAGAGAAGTCCAAGATGAAGGAAAATTGGTGGAGTTCATTATTTAATGCAAAAATTTATGGATTAATCGCTTCTATGCTTATAGTCGCACTTGCATTAATTTTTAATCCAATGACTACTTCACCTATCGCTTATGCGGCAGTCTTAGAGTCTAGTAATACTAACTCATCAATGGCTGTCACGCGTATTAGTCAAAAGGATATGGCACTTTCTATCGATGTGATGATGAAACATAAAGTTCCTGAAGGTATGAAGTTGGCTTTATGGTGTCATCCTAAAAACGGTGGAAAACCAATGATGATGGGAACCATTTCAGCTTCAGGAAAAACCGTTATTAAGATCGATAAAGCTGAATGGCGTAATTTTAAAAATGTAGGCTTTTTGGCGGTTAGCCTTGAGCATAAAGATGCTAAACATATTGAAAAGCCAGAAGGTAAGGTTTTACTAAAAGGAAAATTAAGCTTGGTGCATGAGATTTAAAATAGCATAAAATCCCTATCTCTTATTTTATTAAGGAGAGATGGGGATATTGTTTTGCAAAAAATCAAATAAAAAAGGGACAGTATGTTGTTGTAGCCTGTGTTGAAGTACGAAACACAGGAACACTATCGGCAAAAGTCAACTACACAATGACTGTCTCGCCTTAAGTTGATAGCTTAAGGCTACTTGAAAACTGGGTAAAATTAAGCCTCATACTTTAGTGTTTAGATGGTAAAATATCAGCAACTCCTTTTAAACAAGACGTTTCATGTCAATTTTAGCTAAAAATAAATCATCTTCCATTTTGCTGATAAAAATTCTAGTCCTTTCCTTTTCTTTATCATTATCTTTTGCTGTTTTTGCCAAAAATGTAGAGTTTCAATTTCTACCCGAAGAACATCTAGATGATCATTTTATGCAAATTAAAAATATCAATAGTTTGGGAATAGCAAATGAAAAAGTCGACGGGCTTTTTGTATCAGAGCTGTCAGGACTGGCGTGGGATGAAGGACGACAATTACTCTATGCCATTTCTGACTCGGGGATTCTTTATCATATCAAAGTAACAGTTGAAAATAATACGTTAAGAAAAACAAAGATTCTAAAGGCCTATAGACTAAAAGATAAAGCAGGTAGAGTATTTAAAGGAAAATACACCGACTCAGAAGGTTTAGCAGTAAAGTACAATGCGAAAGGGCAAGTTACTGAGCTAATCATTTCGTTTGAACGTAAGTTTCGTATAGGTCGGTTTAATTTACAGGGTAAACTCTTATCTGAAATTAAACTGCCTAAAAAATTGCGTAACAAGAAAAACTATCAAGGCAAAAATAAGGGCTTAGAAAGTGTTATATACCATCCAAAATATGGCTATATCACTGCCGCAGAAC
>JALVDG010000237.1 GCA_027009095.1 Thiotrichaceae bacterium | reverse complement strand
CTAAGCATGGTGAGCATTTCGACCAGAAATAAAGCGCTATTATACTATTTCTGGTCGAAATGTTGTACTTTATTTGACTTATAGTCCTTATAAATCAATGATTAATGCGTTTTTCAGGGCTGACTAATTACCGGTCTTTTTTATGAACTCATTATTGAACGTAATTTACTTGGTCACTACTACAGCTATTCTTCTGGTCGCATATGAGGAAATAATATGACATCCCTTATGGATGGCGCATCCGTAAACAACATGATAAGACGATCAATACCAATACCCTCTCCTGCTGTTGGCGGTAAACCATATTCAAGTGCACGAATATAGTCATCATCATAATGCATTGCCTCATCATCACCCGCGTCTTTTTCAGCAACTTGTTGCTTAAATCGTTCAGCTTGATCTTCTGCATCATTTAGCTCTGAGAAGCCATTAGCAATCTCACGACCACCCACAAAAAACTCAAAACGATCCGTGATAAAGGGGTCATCGTCATTACGTCTTGCAAGTGGAGAAACTTCCGCAGGGTATTCCGTAATAAAAGTAGGATCCATTAAACGATGTTCAACGGTTTTCTCAAAAATCTCAATCTGAAGTTTACCTAACCCCCAATAATCTTCTAATTTTATCTCTAAAGATTCTGCAAGCTTTTGCGCTCGATACTCCGTGTCTAAATCAGCTTCAGTGATATCAGGATTAAAATGAAGAATAGACTCTTTAACCGACATACGTGCAAAAGGTTTACCAAAATCATAGGTTTCACCTTGATAAGTCACCTTTGTTGAGCCTAATAAATCGGTTGCAATACCTTTCATTAATGCTTCGGTAATATCAATTAAATCATGATAAGTTGCATAGGCTTGATAAAACTCAATCATTGTGAATTCTGGATTATGACGTGTTGATAAGCCTTCGTTACGAAAATTACGGTTAATTTCAAACACACGTTCAAAGCCACCGACCACAAGACGTTTTAAATATAATTCGGGAGCGATACGCATATACATATCGATATCCAAAGCATTATGATGCGTCTTGAAAGGACGCGCTGTTGCACCACCTGGAATAACTTGAAGCATCGGCGTTTCTACTTCCATATAATCTCTGTCTAAAAAGAAATTACGGATATAAGAAACAATTTTTGAACGCATTTTAAAGGTATTGCGTGTTTCTTCACTCATAATTAAATCAAGATAACGCTGGCGATAACGTTGCTCGTGATCTGTTAAACCATGAAATTTTTCAGGTAGAGGGCGCAATGACTTAGTTAATAACTGCAAGCTATTTAATTTTATCGATAACTCACCTTTATTTGTTTTAAATAACTTACCTGTTCCACCCACAATATCGCCAATATCCCAACCCTTAAACGAGTCATAAAGCGCATCGCCTAATAAATTTTTCTGTACATAAAGCTGAATACGCCCCGACATATCAGAAATAGTAATAAAGCTCGCTTTACCCATCACACGTTTCAGCATAATACGACCTGCAACGCTCACCGTTACCTCGTTCTCTTCGAACCATGCCTTATCCTTATCAAGATATTCATCTTGCAACTGCTGTGCATAATTTTCACGCTTAAACTTATTCGGAAAAGCAACACCTTGCTCTCTTATTGCCGCCAGCTTTTCACGGCGCAATGTAATTAATTGATTTTCGTCTTGGGATTCTTCTGTGTTTTCTACTTCGCTCATTACTCTCTCCAACAGTTTTAGCCTATCATTTTGCTAACTGTTTATAATCCTGCCTTTAAACTGGCTACTATAAATTGGTCTAACGCACCGTCTAATACCGCTTGAGTATTACCTGTTTCAACCCCTGTGCGTAAGTCTTTGATACGTGATGCATCTAAAACATAAGAGCGTATTTGACTGCCCCAACCAATATCAGACTTACTATCTTCTAGTTCCTTTGTTTCTGCATTACGTTTTTGTATTTCAAGCTCATACAATTTTGATTTTAACTGCTTCATCGCTGTAGCTTTATTTTGATGCTGTGATCGACCATTTTGACATTGTACAACAGTATTCGTCGGTAAATGTGTGATACGAACTGCTGATTCTGTTTTATTAACATGCTGCCCACCAGCACCCGATGCACGATATACATCGATACGTAAATCAGATGGATCGATATCAATTTCGATATCATCATCTATTTCAGGCGATACAAATACGGCACAAAAAGAAGTATGGCGACGACCACCTGAATCAAAGGGCGATTTACGTACTAAACGGTGTACTCCGATCTCCGTTCGCAACCAACCAAAAGCATACTCACCTGAGAATTTTACTGCGGCTGACTTTATTCCTGCAACATCACCAGAAGAAACTTCCATCAACTCAACATCAAAACCCTTTTGCTCTCCCCAGCGTAGAAACATCCGCAACACCATTTCTGCCCAGTCTTGCGCCTCTGTACCTCCTGAGCCTGACTGTATATCCAAAAAGGCATTATTAGCATCCATTTCGCCAGAAAACATACGCTGAAATTCTAATTTTTCGACAGAGGCTTTATAGCTATCAACATCGCTGATAACAGAGTCAACCATCGACTGATCATTCTCCATTTCCGCCATTTCCAATAGCTCTTGTGCATCCGATAAACCCACCTCTAACTTATCGATACCATCTACAATACTTTCTAAGTTAGTACGAAGTTTAGAGAATTGCTGTGCTTTTTCAGGATCATTCCAAATATTAGGGTCTTCTAACTCTAAAATAGTCTCTTCAAGTTGTTCTTTTTTTTCATCATAGTCAAAGATGCCCCCTTAACGCCGTCACACGCTGTCGCAAAT